>CAYHUV010000050.1:0-5823 GCA_964359695.1 Candidatus Woesearchaeota archaeon | reverse complement strand
CAATAATAAAGGAAGTATCTAGGCACGCCATTTTATTTTTTTTCCTTAAGCCTCTTAAGAATGAGTTTTTCTTTTTTCTCAGTAAAGCAAGCATTTTCTTTTCGAGATTGGCGTATTGTTTCATAAAGATCCCCTTTATCTTTAGATAAGATGCCAAAAAATTCAGTAAGTGGTTTTTGTCTCTTCCCAATTCGCAGGATGGTCTTGCTAAAACTTTCATTTTTTTGTTTCATTCCAGCAAGGGTTCTATATGCTTCTTCAGTCACAGTAATGGTCTTTGTTGCCATACTATGTGTAGGTATGTGTAGATTAATAAGTGTTTCCATGTGCATATATTTGTAACTTACATTCATAAAGCTTTAGCCAAAAAATCCGCAAGATTTTCGAAAAGTTTATATTCAAAAGATAAAAAAGAAACACAATGCAAAACAATAAACTAGAATTGATTCTTGCAAGCACCTCTATTGGAGCAATTTCTTCTGGAATAGTGGGAGGAATGTATGATTCAACACAGAATTCTAACTTAGGAATACTAATAGGAGCAGGCGCAGTAGCTTTATATCCTCCTATTCCATTTATGATAGAAAAAGATAGGGATAAAGCATATAACTCTTCTTTAAAGATTACAGGACTAACATATGCATCATATTTCACAAGCTATTTTCTTACAAGAGCTGCATATAGTTTTCTCAACCAGTAAAAGAATAGGTTTTAAAAAGAGAATCTTTACCCGAAGTAATTTTCTGCTTTTTCTTCCGTTTTCTTTGATGCAGTCTTCATTTTCTCTACATAACCTTGGAGTTGTTCTTCAAATTCTGTAGCTGCTTTTTCTAAAGGTTTGTAGTTCACACCTAAATCAAGATAACCATCAAGCATTTCTATAATTTTTGCTGCAGCTTTACTATCAGGAAGTTTTGAATGTGTTTCTACAAAAAAGCCAGTAGTTATTAATTGACTATTTTTTAGAAGTAGTGCTGCCGTCACACCAAGAATAATTCCTTCTTTCAATGGATTTGCTTTAGATTTTGATATTCGTTTATTTTTTAGATCATTAGTAAAATAATAGGTATTTGTTTCTTTACTTTGTCCAAGAATTCCCTCTAGGCTAATAACTTCTTTTGCTTTGAGTTGAGAATATAATTCTATAAGAGCCTCTGCAATCTCCCATTCCATGCCACGTATATCTGCAAGTGCATGGAGAATAATAATATTTTTACTCTTTGCATAATACACTTCTAAAGGTTGTATGATTTTTGAATTATGAATTGCGACCATTGGGGCAATCTTTTGTGAAGAGATATAACCAATGGATTTTGCGTCAAGATGTTTAATCAAATATTCTGTAGAAATTGTTCCAATCAAACCAAGACCAGGAAATCCTTCGATGATTATTGGATTTTTTGGTTTTTCCCTCAGTTCAATTTGCATTTGATAATCTAAGCTTGAACAATTAATAAAGCTTTGCTTTTAAAAAGTTTTTTATAGAGTAGATTCTTATTTTTTGTCTATGTTTGAAGATATTGTTGAGAAAAATCCAAAATGTTTAAAAATTTGTTTGTATTATCACTCATGTTTACCACCTCGATATTTGAACAATATTCAGTGGTAAACAAGGTTCTTAAGCCTTACGGCTTAAGAATTCTTATCTTTTCAGCAAGTAACTAAAATTACATCCCTATTTCCTTCAAGAATCTTTCTACTGTTTTTACCACATGCTCAGGTTGTGTTTTCAATACTCGCGCAGTTTCTGTAAGAATTTCTCCTTTATAGACTGTTTGAGAAATAAGCTTCTTCGGCACGTCTTTTTTCTTTTTTACAATATTTTTCCAGAGTTCAAAAAGTTCTAATGAACGTCCTGGAATCTGTTCTTTTGTACATTTGAGAATTTTTTCAAGTTCTTTAATAGTACTACTCTCATCTTTAACTTCTTCTTTAGCAGCTTTTCCAGCCACAAATACAATACGTATTACACCATCTTGTATTTTTGTTGTCTTGAGAATCTTAATCATTTCAGCCTCTTTGGTATTATCCAGATGTGTTCCTCCGCAAGCTTCCACATCAACACCAACAATGTTCACGATTCGTAATTTCTTTCCTGGTACTGCACCTCCTTGATAGATATCCATACCAAAAGAGTGTTCTGCTTCACTGCGAGAATAAAAGCTCTTTTCAATAGGAATTCCTTGCTTGACAATTCTATTTGCTTCCTTCTCTATCTTTTCTACTTGTTCTTCTGTAAGGGATTCATAATGTGTAAGGTCAATTCGAGCTTTATCTACATCTTTAAAGGCACCAGCTTGATTAACGTGACGACCAAGTACAGTTCGTGCAGCTGCATTAATAATGTGTGTTGATGTATGATGCTGTGTCATTTGTATTCTTCTTGCTTGATCAATCAACCCTTGTATTATATCTCCTTCTTTGAAAGAAATATCTTTTACACGATGAAGAATAAGAGAGCCTTGTTTCCACACTTCCTCTACAGCACATCCATGTAGTGTCCCTAAGTCATGCAACTGCCCCCCAGAGGTAGGATAGAATGCAGTGCGATCTAAAACCACGACATCTTTGACAATTTTGAGAACTTGTGCAGTGAATTTACATAATTTGTAATCTTCAAAGTACAATGCTGCTGTTTCAGGAATATTTTTTAAAGGAATTTCTTCTGCCTTATGCGTTGCAGCTTTCTGTTCTTGTTGTTCATGTCTTTCAGCAACTCGTGCATAGAAATCATCAGGTATTTTTACACCAGGAATCATCTCTGGACTAATACCTTGAGAATCATACAGCGTAAGAAGTTCTTCTTCCTTCACATCTTTCAAGCCAGCAATAATTTTTTGTGTTTTTACTTTTGTATTTTGATATTTATTCTTTTCTACATCAAGGATTTTATGAATATCTTCCAAGTGTTCATGCAACTCAGGATAGAGATCCTTCAATTCTTTTGCATGCCAAGAGACCACATCATTTATATCTAGCTCCCATTGATATTTGTCAATAAATCCCAAGCTTCTTCGAATGAGCATACGTAGATTATATCCTCCACCTACATTTGAGGGAAGGGCACCATCATGCAAAAGGACAAGAGCACTACGCATGTGTTCTGCAATGGAATACACTCCTGCAGAAGGAAGCATAAACTCTTTCAACCCTTTCACATCCATGTTCATATGCTTTGCAACTGTTTTCCAAGCTTTGTCCATATCTTCCGCTTCATCATTATTTAATAAAGAAGCATAAGGAGTATATTTTTGCAAAACTTTTTCATCATATTTCACTCCAGTTGCATTTCGCACATGTTTTAATACTAAAGGAAAAGTTGCATCATACATCGTTGGAGTTGCTTGAGAGAACCAAGCATTTCTTTCCATACCTAAACCCATGTCTAAGACTTTTATTTTAAGATCTTGCACACCAGAAGGCGTTTGTTCATACAACATATAGACTTGATTCCAAATTTCGCAGCCTTTAGAAAACATTTCCATACAACAGCCTAAATTACCACCACCTGCCCAAGCATCTTCATGAAAAGTCATGTCTTGTTTTTTTAGTCCTAAACCTTTCAGATTCCATTGTAGCATATGACGAAAATATTCATTTTGATTCCAGAGTTCTGGTTTCACAAATAAATGTTGTCCAATCATACAAAAACCAGTATTATGAGACATAGTTATCCCTACATTATCTGTATCACCAAAACGCAAACAAAATTGAGGGATAATAAGAGGATTTGCAGGTGGCTCTACTTCTCCAGAAATAACATATGGTTGAAAAGCTGCAATGGAAGCATTTGTATATTCCATTGTTGGATTCCAACGAGCAACAGAAGGATATCTTGTTATAGGGGTATAACCAAGGCCTTGAAACATCTTTGAGAATTTTTTCCAAACATCTACATAAGAAAGTTTATTTTGTGCAGGACTCTTGCCTATGAATGCAAAACCTTCACCAGAACACGAAGGATCGCCACAAACAGATTTTTTTTCTACAGACCAAAAAGGTTTTTTACACTTTGTACAGATAGCCCTTTGAAATCCTTCTTCTTTGAGAACTGCTGTTGCATAATATTTTTCTGGAGTTTTCCAAAAAATAGGTTTGTATTGTTTCTTGATTTCTTTGTCAGGAATCATTCTTTTAGAAAAAGCAAGGAACGTTTAAATAGTTTATTATAAGCAAGGCTTATCCGGAATGGCTCATTTAGGAGCTATACAATAAGAGCTCTTAGTTTTTGCATTATCTCTAAATTATAAATGAGAATGTGCCATGCTATTTCTCTTTTCTTCATATGTGGTTCTTTGCTTCTTAATGCAATTAGTCTTCTGTGTTTTATTGCATTAAATGTTGACTCGAGTCTACACCTTCAATTATACTCTGGATATTTAGTCACACATTTCTTTCTATAGAAGCCTCCAGGTTTTCCTTTTAATTCCGGACAGGCCTGATTTTACAAAATATTTAAATATACACAAGAAATACCTCCCTGTTATTTATATTGGATGAAACTAAAATGAAAACACTCGAACAATTACTTGCTATTGGATCATACGCTGGATTAGGACTTTTATTGAGTTGTACTGCTGATAATAAAAATAATATTAGTGATAGTGGTTCGGAATCTTGCGTTGCATGGGAAAAAACATTTGGTGGAAATGAGGATGATGGCTTTTCCTTTGTTCAACAGACGACTGATGGAGGCTATGTACTGGCAGGAGTTGCAAATCCTTCTGAATTAGGGATTTATGATGGCTGGCTTATAAAAACAGACGGGAATGGAAGCAAGCAGTGGGAACAAACATTTGGTGGAAATGATGATGATCGTATTTACTCTGTTCAGCAGACAACTGATGATGGCTATGTTCTGGCAGGATATACGCCTTCTTTTGGGGCAGGGTCTGACGATGGCTGGCTTATTAAAACAGATGTGGATGGAAACAAGCAATGGGAGCAAACATTTGGTGGAAATGAGGATGATGGCTTTTCCTTTGTTCAACAGACGACTGATGGAGGCTATGTACTGGCAGGAGTTGCAAATCCTTCTGAATTAGGGATTTATGATGGCTGGCTTATAAAAACAGACGGGAATGGAAGCAAGCAGTGGGAACAAACATTTGGTGGAAATGATGATGATCGTATTTACTCTGTTCAGCAGACAACTGATGATGGCTATGTTCTGGCAGGATATACGCCTTCTTTTGGGGCAGGGTCTGACGATGGCTGGCTTATTAAAACAGATGTGGATGGAAGCATGCTGTGGGAACAAGAATTTGGTGGAAGTGAACTTGATAGATTTCGTTCTGTTCAACAGACAATTGATGAAGGCTATATCCTAGCAGGATATACGGAATCTTCTGGAGCAGGGAGATATGATGGCTTGCTCGTCAAAACAGACGGGAATGGAAGCAAGCAGTGGGAGCAAACATTTGGAGGGAGCAATGATGATGAGTTATCTTCCGTTCAGCAGACGACAGATGGAGGCTATGTTCTGGCAGGAGTTAAATATTCTGAAGCAGGGAGTTCAGATGGTTGGTTTATCAAAACAGACGCTGATGGTAACAAGCAGTGGGAGCAAACATTTGGTGGAACTGATTACAATTATATTTTCTCTCTTCAACAGACGACTGATGAAGGCTATATTCTGGCAGGTATGGCAGAATATACGGGAGATCATGAAGTAAGGAGTTCAGAGGGCTGGCTGATCAAAACAGACGCGAATGGAAGCATGCTGTGGGAACAAAAATTTGGTGGAAGTGAGAATGATAACTTTCATTCTGTTCAACAGACAACTGATGGAGACTATATCCTAGCAGGATATACGGAATCTTC
>CAYHUV010000049.1:0-8176 GCA_964359695.1 Candidatus Woesearchaeota archaeon | reverse complement strand
GTGATTAAGATAAACAATAGTTAGAAATGGAAATTCTTGAACTTGTATGAAATAATGATGAACAACCCATAATCTTAGATTTCGAAAGTATTCGTGCAACCAGCCCAGGAAAATATGAAATAGATCTTATTGATCTATTCAAAGGTAATCCATTAGTAATTAAATTAGATGAAGGGAAATATGTCATTGATATTCCTAATACTTTTTATAATGAAAGGAAAAAGAAAAAGTAATTTGTTCTTATAGAAAGTTTTAAAATACTCTTTCACCACAGACTGGTATGAAATTCGAAAGAAATGCAAAAACAGAGCCAATGGATGTAAAATCTAATCTAAAGGTGTACTGGAGATTTTAAAAAAAAACAGAACCTTGCTTATCATCGCTAATCGTTTGTCAACAGTAATGAATGCAGATCAAATTATTGTTTTTGACCAAGGGAAAATCGTCCAACAAGGCACGCATCGAGATCTCTTAAATAAACCAGGTCAATATAGTGAATTATGGAGCTTGCAAAAAGGTAGATATTTAGGCGAAGGAGTATTTTTTCAAGACAATAATCATTAAGAATGAATAGCTGTTTTTTTTCTAGTGAAAATGAAATCTCTCTGGGACTGGCCATTTGAACATAAAGCAGTTACTTCTTCTATCTCTTCTCTTTATGGCCCATTATTGGAAGGACTGTTAGATACATATTTTGGAAAACAAGAGAAAATTTTTCATATAAATATGGATAGAGAATTTTATTTTTTTGCAGGAGCTTCTGGCTACTTTTTAAATTACTGGTGGCTCAGCCTTTTAAGAGTGGTACAAAGACCAAGGATTATTAATACTCCTAAAGCTTTTGTTGGCGGTCTTACAGAGATCATTGGAGATCTTAGTAGCAATCCAGAACTTGCAAGAACTGGTGCAAAAATGTTCTCAAATGCAACAAACTTTCCAAATAGAGTTATTGATCTCAGAATAGAAGCGGAATATTTTCTCCGTTCAGAAAGACTTGGTGAAGCAATGGATCTCTATACACAATATCTAGATATAAGAAGAAAAAGTGAAACAGAAATCTATGAAAGGTTTATAGATCCTATTGGAACAGTACATATCCAAACAAAAGCTAAGCTAAGAGGAACGAAAGAAAATCTCTTAAAAAAAGCAATAATAGAATTATGGAACAATGATGAGAGAGTATTCACAGAGACCTGGAAAAACATTCTAAAACAATACGATGATCCAGAGCTTAAAGTTATTCATGCAATGTTTCTGAGTATAGCAGAAAAAGAGGAAGCTATACAAGCATGGAAAGAGATTGAAACAAATCCAGAACAAAAGAAGACAAAAATAACTGAATCTAGAAATGAAGTTTTTGAGATAGATGAGAATTATTTTAAAAAAATAGTAATTATTAAGAAAGGAGAGAAATTAGAAAAAGAATGGAAAAGTCTAAAAGAAATACGTTATAAGTTAGGCCCCAAAATAATCTCTATAACCCCTTTAACCTACTACCAAGAAAAAAATGAAGAAACTGGAAAAGAACAAGATGTTCTCATTGTAAAAAGAAATCAAGGCAAAGATCTAGAAACACTTTGTAAAGAGAATATAATTTCACAAAGAAAAGAAACTGAAGCAAGAAAAACCCTAGAAAATTTAGCAATTTTACATAGCACCAAAATAGAAGAACTTGAAAACTATTACCCATTAAGAGAATTTGAAAGACGCTTTCTTGCACGTTTCAGCTATACAAAAGAAACAGAACTTCTTCTTCAAAGCTACCAATGGTTTTATGAAAGAAGAACCCAGGGAGAGACTTTAGTTACATCTCATGGAGACTTGTACCCTTCAAATGTTTTAGAAGGAGGGATTATTATTGACTTTGAGAAAATATGTCGTGCAAATCCATTGCTGGATGTTCTTACTTTTATGGAAGCACCCCAATGGCAAAATCTAAGAAAAGAAGAAATACTTGAGGCATATACCAAAAAAAGAAAGATAGATCTAATTGGAAAAGAATTCTATACCATTCATGTTTTACTCTGCCAAACAGGAAGTTTTTCAAGAAAGAGTCCTGAAACTGCAAAATACTTCAAAGATAAAGTAAAAAGAAAACTATGGGAACTACAAGAAGATGGTCTCAGAGAAAGACTCCAAAGATATTCAAATGTACAACGTTAAAAGTGCACCATTCATATCAATAATAGTTTCAAGGAGATAATTTTGATGTATAAGAAGATTCTTTTGTTCTTGTGATAATTTCTGAACTAATGAACCCTTTACTTTTTCTCTCAACAAATAAAAAGTCTTTCCAAAATGCTCAAATTCATCAAGATCAAATTTATAGAAAAGGGTACGATATTGGACAAATAATTTCTGTAAATCCAAAAAAAGTTCTTTTGAGTAAAAAGAAAGAGAAATATCTTTTGTAAGAGCTAACTGTGCAAAACTTTTATAAATATCTCCAATTCTCTCTAATTGTTCAACAATATAATAAAGCACACCTGGCTTTTTTAACAATTTAGTTTCCCCACTATTAATAACTCTCCTACAAAAATCTGCAAGCCTATTAATCTGCCCATCCTTATCAATAACTTTTTGTAAAGCAATAGAATCATGAGAAGAAAGTGCTAAAAACAACTCATCATGCATTGTTTCTAAAGAGTAAAAAAGTCTCTTCAAAGAAGCATCAAACTCTCCAGATTTTAATTCTACAATATTCTCAACAACAACATAATTTTTCTCTTGCTTCGTAATTTCAAAACCTATAAGTGTTCGTTGTAGAGTTTCTTCAATCTTTTGTAATTGCTCTTTAGTTTTAAAATGAATCTTTGCTTTTGCATAACCAGCCTTATAGATCGCACCTACAGCTCTTCCTAAAACAATATCTAAATTTGAAAAATCTAATTCTACCTCCTTTCCAGATGAAAATTTATCAGTACGAACAATAATAGAATTACCATTCTCTTCTAGGTCTAATTCCTCACCTTTTTGGATGCTATATTTTTTGACCCATTGAGAAGGCAAAGAAAGAACAAAAGTTCTTCCACCCATAAGAATAACACTTCTCTTCATATAATTAGAAATAATAAATAACTATAAAAAACTAACTAAAAAAAATAAAAAATTAAAATCTTCTATAAAGATTCAAAAAGAAATATCCAGTAGGTGCTCCTCCACCAGAGTCACCTCCACTAGATCCACCAGAGTCACCTCCACTAGATCCACCAGAAGAACTTCCTCCACCAGAGTCACCTCCACTACTAGACCCACCAGAATAGCTTCCTCCACCAGATCCACTATAACTTGGTGCAGAATAGCTTCCACTACTAGAATCAGTGGAATAACTTGGTGCAGAATAACTTCCTCCGCCAGAATAACTTCCTTCAGTTCCTGTTTGGGTATAACTTCCTGAAGAATAAGTATAGTAACTAGGTGCATATGCTTCTCCAGTAGATGATTTCCAACTTCCTGAACTGCTATCATAATTCCAACTTTCTCCTGTACTTCCAGATTCAGAAGAACTTCCTGAAGTATAACTTGGAGAATAATAATTCGTAGAAACAGGTGTGTAATAAGTCTCTCCTGAAGAAGACTTCCAACCACCAGTGTCAGTATCATAACTCCATGTTGCACCAGATTCAGAACCATCCATTCCTGAAGAAGATCCTGCTGTATAATCTACTTGATATCCATAATATCCATAAGAATATCCCTCTGTATTTCCTCCAGTCTCAGTTGCACTATGATATCCCATATCATAACTATCATAAGATGGGACATAATAAGTCTCCCCAGTACTTGAAACCCAAGAGTTACTTTTATCATCAAAAGACCAAGCTACACCCACATAAGTTGTATAACTTTGATAATTTGTCTTACTTGAAGAATCTGACTCATAATAATTATATGTCTGATAAGTTAAACTGGGATTATAAGCAACACCAGAATCAGGATTTTTCCATGTTCCATCAGTTTGAGAATAGACCCATTTATCTCCTCCATCTGATCTCCATGCACCATTGTCATAATTCCAAACTTTTCCACTCTCAGATTCATATCTTCCATCATTTTCATATCCAGTAGGTGCAACACTCATAACATAGGGTGTATACACAGCCCCATTATCAGAAGTCCAAACACCTGCATTAGAATCATAAGCCCACTTTTCTCCACCAGAAGAATACTCATAAATCCCCTCATTATAATCAATGGACTGATAATGATAAGATGCCCCTTGTGGTGGAACATATATTTGTCCATTTGTTGAAACATAATTTTTAAACTCAGGACTATACTCATAAATAATTTTTTCTCCATCTACAGGATCAATTTCAAAACCAAAAGTATCAATCTTTATTTTCCCATCTCCACCAATTGTTTCGTAACTTCCTTCAGAATATACCTCTACATTAAGAGATTCTCCATCTTCATTAACTATAGTATAACCTGTTGCAGTATATTCATATGTCATTTCTTCTCCATCAACATCAACAATATATTCATATATTTCTGACCCATCCTCAAAACCTAGAATTTCTTCTGAGGGAGTAAAATGTTCTTCATATTTAACAGTATACTCTTCTCCTAAAAATGTTTTATACTTATATCCATCATCATCAAAAGTATAGCTATAACCATTCATTGGATCAACATACTCATAATCTTTAACAAATCCACCTCTTTCTCCAGAATATTCACTTCCATCACCTTCAATAGGAATAAAAAAACCAGTATCTGTCCAAAATCCATTAACTCCTTCATCTAATGCAAAGCTTGGGTCAACTTCTTCCTTTCCTACTTTACTTCCAGTTGGAGGAACATAAGGCTCGCCATAAACTTCTTCATACCTTTCATTCCACAATGCTCCAAGTTCCATACCAGCTTCCTCAGAGCTTTTTCCTTCAAGAATAAGTTGATCATACATAGAAGACATTTGATCTCTCATATCTTCATTTATTTCCATTGTTCGTTCTGTTTGTCTTCCAAAATCAATATCACCTATAAGAATAACTTCTAACTCCTCATCATCAATAATTTCATCCTCATTAATTCCAGGGGGATAATAAGGCTCTCCATACACTCTCAAATATTCACTATTAAACCTTGATCCAAGTTCAGCATTCGCCTCTTGTTCTGTTTTTCCATCTTCAATCAAACCTTCATAGAGTGCAGAATATTGTTCTGCCATTTGTTCATTAAGCTCTTTCATCCTTCCCATTTGTTGATATTCATTTTCAATTTGATCAGCCATTTCAGGATATTTCTCTTTAAAAAATTCCTTAGACTTACTAAAATCCTCAAATTCTTTTTGAATTTCATCTTCTCTATCCATTTGTGATTTATCTACAATTTTCACAGCATAATCTAAATATTCTTCATAATTTGGCCAAGACGAAGCAAAATCACCAGCTAATAGAAGCATTTGTTTTGCATCTGAATGAGCTTTTTGTGCATCCCCAATAAAACCATTTTCATAAGCAGCACTAGCTTCTTCTAAAGCAATTTCTGATTCATCTAAAAGACCTTTAATAACAATCTTATCTTCCTCAAGAAGATCTTCACTTTCTAAAAGAGATTCAAGTTCATTTTTAATTTCTACATATGATTCACCAGTTACTGGAAGACCTTCAACTAATTCTTTCTCTTGTAGTACTCCAACACCAGCATCAATTTCAGAATCATGTAAAGTTAAATCTACTTCCACAGAACTAATTTCATCACTTTCTGCAATACTATCCACTAATACTTGTCTTGCTTCAACAATACTTTTCTTCATATCCAAAGTCTGTTTTTGAACATCATCAATTCCACTCGCTCCTGCATCCTCAGAACTCAAAGCCCCACTTTCTACTGCATCTACTAATTGTGATTTAACATAACTTACATAAGCATCATGTTGGTAAACTACTCTCTCATCATAAAGAAATTCTTCAGTATTTTCTCCAGAAGCAACATCAGTTTGTAAAGAAACAACATATTGAGCATAATATTGAGCAGCAATACCTGCTTCAGAATAATAGCCTTCACTAACCATTTGACCCATTTCTCCTAATTTTTCTAAAGACAATTCCTCTGATGTTTGAAATCTATCAAAAAAGGTATCTACAAAATAGAAAGGAGAATCTGGAGTTGTTCCTGCAGAACCAGAATAAAGACTAACATCAATATTTACAACACCTTCATCTACTGGCGCATCATCAACTGCATATCCAGTAATAAGAAAATTCCAACCACTATTTACTGCTCCTGCTTGAACAAAAGCAATAGAAAATACTGGTGACATAAGAAATATCATCACAAATAAAACGCTTATTTTTTTCAAGAAATTATTCTTTTTCATAAATACCACCCTCTTTTTTTATAAACAATTTTGATAAACAAATCATATCAAATGAGTTTATATAACTTTTGTTCAAAGAAAACAATAAGTTTAAATGAGAGTTAACGAAACGAGAACTATGGAATTTCTTTTTCCCCATCCAGAATATAGAAAGATTCAAGGAGCTTTTATGAATCAAATATATACAACTCTACAAAATAAAGGACAACTTCTCGTACATGCACCAACTGGTATTGGAAAAACAGCTTCTGCACTTTCACCAGCATTAACATATATCCTAAAAGAAGGAAAGAATAAAACTATTTTCTTTCTTACTTCAAGAAATACACAACATCTTATTGCTATTGAAACATTAAAACAAATAAAAAATAAATTTAACTTAGAGCTTATTGCTGTTGACATTATTGGAAAAAAAGGCATGTGCAATCAATCTGGAGTGCATTTGCTTCGTTCAAATGAATTTATTGAATATTGTAAAGATCTCAGAGAAAAAGGGCAATGTACCTATTTTGATAATCTCAAATTAAAAGGAAAAGTTTCTCCAGAAGCACAAAATGCTATAAAAAAACTCAAAGAAAAATCACCAATGCATGTAGAAGAATTCAATATCCAAAATTTCAACGCAGATTTCTGCAGCTATGAAATGGCAGGATTTCTAGGAAAAGAAGCACAAGTCATTATTGCAGATTATAATTATATGCTCAATCCTCACATAAGAGACTCGCTCCTTAAAAGACTAAATAAAACAATGAATGAATGTATTGTTATTTTTGATGAGGGTCATAATATTCCCTCTCGTGCACGAGATTTACTCACGGCAAGCCTTTCTAATTTTATTATTGAAGCTGCAGCAAAAGAGACAAAAAATTTAGGATATAATGAAATTGCACGCGACATTCTTGAATTAAAAGAAGCATTGGAAAGACTTCTTAAAAAAATCCCTTTGGATAAACAAGAAGTCTTGATCAAAAAAGAAGAATTCATAAAAGAAGTCGAAAAAATAGGGAATTATGAAGAGATAATGGGCAATTGTGTTTTTGTTTCAGATCAAGTACTTAAAGAAAAAAAGAGGAGTTTTACCCAGTCTCTCGCGCAATTTATGGAGCATTGGACAGGTCAAGAAGAAGGTTTTACAAGAATTCTCAGTAGAGCATCTGGAAAGATTGGAAAACAATATGTCACCTTATCCTACCGCTGCCTTGATCCAGCAATTGCCATGCGTAGTATCATTCAAGAGACACATGCATTTATGATGATGTCTGGAACACTTACTCCTACAGAAATGTATGCTGATCTTCTAGGTTTGGATCAAAAAAAAGCAATAACAATTGAATATCAAAATCCTTTCCCAAAAGAGAATAGATTAAATATTATCATTCCAGAAACTTCAACAAAATACACTACTAGAACAGCAATGATGTGGGAATTGATTGGAAAAAAATGTACAGATATCACCAATGCAATTCCAGGAAATTCAATTATTTTCTTTCCCAGCTATAATGTTTTAGAACAAGTCTATGATTTTGTGAGAGAAAAATCTGCAAAAACAATTTTTATTGAAGATGCAGAATCAAATAAAGAACAAAGAGGTGAACTTTTAGAGCGTTTTAAAGACTACAAAGATAGAGGAGCAATTCTTCTTGCAGTGGCTGGAGGCAGTTTTAGTGAAGGAGTGGATTTACCTGGAGATTTACTCAAAGGAGTTATTATCGTAGGTCTTCCTCTTGCAAAACCAGATTTAGAAACACAAGAACTCATTAATTATTATGATAAAAGATTTAGTAAAGGCTGGGATTATGGTTACACCATCCCAGCTATCATCAAAAGTTTACAAAGTGCAGGTCGATGTAT
>CAYHUV010000048.1:0-8183 GCA_964359695.1 Candidatus Woesearchaeota archaeon | reverse complement strand
CTCTCTAACTGAAATTAGTGATGATTTGGGTTAATTTTTTTCTTTTTTTATTTTAAATGTAATTCTATCACATCATCATCTTTTAATTCATGTTCTAGGCCAACAGTTTGCCCAGCATGTTTTGCACTCTTACCCCATATTCGTGCATATTTGAATTTTTTTAAAAAATCTTTATGGATGAGACGAGCCATGGTTTTTACTGTATCGCCCTCCTGCAAGGCAACTGGAGGCCAATCTTTTTCTTTTCCAGGAGTCTTTGTGAATACCTTGATCATACGAAGAGTGTGAAAAATATTTTCTTTGAGCTTTTCTAAACCATAACCTGTTTCTGCAGATATTCCATCACCTTTAATATCAGCTTTAGTATGGACTATAAGTAAAGGAAGATAGACAATACCTTCATTTAAAACATCTGCAAGATCCTCAATAGTTACTGGTTCAAAAGCAGTAATGATTGCATTATGGTAACCATTTTGTGTAAGAAGCTGAATGGCATCTTTAGTAGAAAAATCAAAATATTTCTTTCCTAAAAATTCAATACCACCCATACCTTGTTTCTTGACAATAATTTTTGGCTTTTCTGCATTTAATTTTATGTTGGCTTTATCAAATTCTTGATATAACAAGTCTAGTTGCTGCTTTTCATTTTGAGTGTTGTCTATAAGAAAAATAATAATATCGACACTACGTAAAATGCTAAAAAAAGTTGGACCTTCACCTTTATAGGCAAAGTCATCATAAATTGCAGGAATTTCTATGACCTGAATTTGTACACCTTTATAATCCATAATCCCTACTTCAGGCTTTGTTGTAGTAAATTTATATTCAGCAATCGTAGGCTTTGCATTACTTAATGTTGCAAGCAGAGTGGATTTTCCTGCATTTGTCAAAGAAACAAGAGCAACTTGAGCTGCACCTTCTCGTTTGATTGCAAGATTTGAGCCTTTTCCTTTGCCTTTCCCAGTGAGGCGTTCTTTTTCTAATTGTGCACGAAGTTTTGATATCTTAGTTTTTATTTCTGCTCGTAGATTTTCTGTTGATTTATGATTTGGACCAACACGTAACATTTCTTCCAATCCTGCAATCTTTTCTGGGATAGTTTTAGCTGAATTATATTTTGCTTCAGCTTTGAAATACTCTGGACCTGCGTTAATCGGCATACAATTATGAAAATTCTTGCTTTTTTAAGCCTTACCATATAGCACAAAGCTTTTTAAATAAAAATAGCCCCTATAAGGGAATGGCTTTTGCCCTCTATTACCCAGATGTACTTACAAATATTGTTGCAGGGATCCTTATTATTGGTTTTGGTATCCTTGTAGGAAATATCTTTTCTGTAGTCGGAAAGAAAACATTGCAGAGTTTTGAGATAGAAAGAATTCTTAGTGATTTAGGTGTGCGCTTTCCTATTGAGGAATTTTTTTCTTCATTTTTAAAATATGGTATCTACATTGTTGGCTTGATCTTAGGCTTAGGTTTTTTAGGTTTAGATAAAATATTCCTTTATGCCGTGTTATTTATCATCTTAGGATTACTTATTGCTTTTATTTTACTTTCTTTTAAAGACTTAATCCCAAACTTTATTGCTGGATTTATTATTTTTATGAAAGGTAAGATACGAGTAGGAGAGGTTGTTGAAATTGATACAATTGAAGGAAAAGTTATTCATATTGACATGGTTGAAACAAAAATAAGAACAACAGATGGTGATGTTATTATTATACCTAATGTTCTCATTCTCCAAAATACTATTATTAAGAAAAGAAAATAATTACTTCTTTACTAGAAAAATATCAGAGGAAATACATCAGGAAGAGAACAAGTGCTGTCCAAATACATATTCCTAGAAGGAGTCTTACGTCTTTATAAAATTTTTCTGGATGACGCGCTATTATACTTTTTGTTTCTATGAGGTAAAAATATCTGAGGATAACATACAAAGCAAATGGAATGCTATAGACTAATTGAGGATATATACTAAGAAAGGAATACAGGCTGTATGAAAGAAGAAGCGTGGTTGTGGATATAGTCATGAGAGTATTTGTTATCTTTTCATACTCTTGAAGAACTTTTTTATGCTTGTTTGCTTCTGCTTTTAATAAAGAAAGATCTGCTTTACGCTTTCCTACTACAATGAATAAACTGAGAAAGAAGGTACAGATTATGAGCCAAGGACTAAGACGAATATCTAAAATGAAAGAGCCTGCCATTGCTCGGAGAACAAAATTTGTTGAGATAAAAATAATATCTGCGAAAAGCTCCTCTTTAAAATACAAGGAATACAATTGAGTGAGAAAGAAAAATATTAAGAGTAAGAGGAAAAATATTTCTGAGAGAAAAAAAGCGAGGATGAGAGAAATTATTGCTAAAAACATTGCAAGTATTGTTGCTGATAATATTGAGATGTCTCCTGAAGCTATTGGTCGAAATCTTTTTTCAGGATGGATTCTATCTTTCTCTCTATCAAGAATATCATTTAAGATATAATTTGTTGAAGACATGAAACACAGTGCAAGAAAGCCCAAAAAAGTAAGAAAGATACTTCGAGGATCCAGAAGTAAACCTGCAAATACCAGTGGTAAGAAGACTAAAAGATTCTTATACCATTGTTGTACACGAAAAAGGTGAAAAAACATAATAAATAAATTTTATTCTTCTTTTTAAGGACTGTTTCCTTCTATTATCTGTATTAGAATATATCTCCTAGGCTTTGACTTTCTCTGATAATATTTTTTCAAACTCTTTACATAATTTCTTTCCTTTTTCAATTGCATCTTTTGCTATTTCAAAATCCATTCTCGTCCCATAATAGATTAAAGAGTTTCTTTTAAATCTGCAATCGTCAAATATTCTAAATAAATCTTCTCGTTTAAATATATCTCTTAGGTAATAGCCCAAACAAATATGATTGTCTACTTTATAACCATCTAAAAGAACAATAGCATGAAGCATCTCTAATAGTGAAGAGTAGTAATCCTCAAAAATATAATTTGCATTTTTCTCATCTATTTCTTTTGCTAACACACTTAATCTCCCTTCTGCAGTTTCTCTTAATGATTTTGCTTTCTGTTTATCAGGAGTTATTTTCAGAGAGGAATGAGAATACAAACAGTCTTCCCAAGATGCTTGTTTCATGTAAAAACCTCTACAAAGCCATTCATAGTTATACCATTAAGAATGTTATTTGCAAGATGAGGATTTGAGATATCCTTTATGTTTTTATGTACAAACATTTGGATTTTTCTTTTCAAGATTTTCTCAAATTTTTCTACACTTATTTCTTTTTTTGAAGGAGTCTGTATATAAAGATCAATATCACTCGTTTCAAGATCCTCTCCTTTTGCATAAGAACCAAATAAAACTATTGATGGATTAGAATATTCTTTTACAAGTGAATCTATTAGCCCAGAGTCAAAGAGCTGCTTTATGTTAAAAAGTCTTTTTTCTAGGAGATATTTTTGTGAAGCCCTATTTGCAGTAAAAAGATAAATATTTGAGATTTTTTCCTTTTTTAAAAGATTTTCTTTTTCTAATTCTTTACAATATCTAATAACTGAAGGTAATGGCAGATTCAGTAGCCTTTCTATCTGCCTCACCCTTAATTTTGCTGTAGGATTAAGTAAAAAATACTCTTTCAATACTCTTTTGATACTTTTTCTTTTCATCTGATAATTATTAGTATCAATTGATATTTAAAGCTATCTATACCTCAAAGGAATTCTCATACAAGCTCTTGTTTTTTGCTCATGTCTAAAAATTTTTTTAAACATAAGATTAATAAATTCATCGATTTTTTAGGAGTCTATGAAAAAGGGTTTTATTTTGCTCCTCTTGGTGATTTTTCTCTTAGGATGCTCCTCAGAAAAAAGCGCAGAAACAAGTGTTGAGACTGAAAGTAGCGAGGGAAATATGGAACAAACAGAAGAAAATCAAACTTATGCGATTATTGAAACGAGTAAAGGGACTATAAAGATCATTCTATATGAAGAAACACCCATTACAAAAGAGAATTTTATCTCTCTTATAGAAGAAGGGTTTTATGATGGACTCACGTTCCACAGATATGAGCCTGGATTTGTTGTACAAGGTGGAGATCCTAGTGGTGATGGAACTGGAGGAAGTGAGAAAACTATCACTCTAGAAGTTGTTGGAAAAAGCCATTCTCGGGGTACATTAGGTATGGCACGAAGTTCTGATCCTAACAGTGCAAGCTCACAATTTTTCTTTAATCTTGCAGACAATACTTTTTTAGATGCAGGCTATGCAGTGTTTGGAGAAGTTGTTGAAGGAATAGACGTGATGGATGCTTTGCGTGCAGGGGATAAAATTATTAGCATTACTATAAATCAAGAATAACCTTTCTTATTTTTTTTATGCCAATCCCATGCACTAGAAATCATATCTTTTAACTCATATCTTGGTTGCCAGCCTAATTCTTTCTTTATCTTTTCTGAAGAAGCATACAATACAGGAGGATCACCTGCTCTTCGTTCTTTTTCTACAAAAGGAATTTTTTCTCCAATAACCTCTTCACATACTCTTAGAACTTCCCTGTTACTATAACCTTTCCCTATACCTAAATTATAAAATTTTGACTCTCCACCATTATCTAAATGTTTTAATGCAAGAATATGTGCTTCTGCTAAGTCTAAAACATGAACATAATCACGAATACAAGTACCGTCAGGGGTATCATAATCTGTTCCATAGAGCTCAAATTGTTTTTTTTCTCCCAGTGCTACTTGTAATGCTATAGGGATAATATGTGTCTCTGGCTTATGATCTTCACCAATGCCATAAGCTGCACCAGCAGCGTTAAAATAACGAAGTGTGACAAAGTTTAAGAAATAATTATCTTTATAAAATTTCAAAGCTTGTTCAAAAAGAAGTTTTGTAAAACCATAAGGGTTCACTGGATGTTGATCCATTCTTTCATGTATTGGTACTTCTTTTGGAATTCCATATGTTGCACAAGATGAAGAAAAAACTACTTTTCTGACATTCTTTCTCTTTAGGTACTCCAAAAAGAGAAGGCCTTCATTGAAATTATTATTATAATAAAGATTTGGATCCGTTACGGATTCCCCTACATAAGCATAAGCTGCGAAATGTATCACTGCGTCAATAGCATGTTGATCTAATAAATCTAAAACTTTTTGTTCATCACCAATACTCATCTTTACAAAAGTTGCTTCTTTTGGTACAG
Source organism: Candidatus Woesearchaeota archaeon (assembly GCA_964359695.1). Lineage (GTDB taxonomy): Archaea > Nanobdellota > Nanobdellia > SCGC-AAA011-G17 > GW2011-AR17 > JAGVZZ01. The sequence goes on along the minus strand of CAYHUV010000048.1, from coordinate 2,977 downwards.
ATTCTATATGGCCTCGAGAAAGATTATCTATGACAATAACTTTGTAACCTTCTTCGAGAAGTCTCCTAACAGTAATACTTCCTATGTATCCAGCTCCACCTGTGACCAGAATAGTTTTCATTTTGTAATGTCTGGCCTCCCGATAGAATAATATGCAAAATCTTTCTGTTCAAGAAAAGAATTATAGTCTATAATATCTTTACCATCAAAAATAATTTTTTGTTTTAGACGTTTTCGTAATTCTGAAAAATCCGGTTGTCTATATACTCTCCAATCATTAGTGATAAATAAAAGGTCTGAGTTATTTAAAGTTTCATACATATCATTTATCAAAGAGAAATTTGAAAGATCAACCATTTTAATTTGCATCTCTTTTACAAATCCATCACCAGCTTGAGGATCATGTGCACGAATCTTAGCACCTCTTTTTAATAAATCAGGAATTACAATAAGGGAAGATGCATCACGAATATCATTTGTATCTTTTTTGAAAGATAAACCCCAAATTGCAATAGTAAAATTAGAAAGATCTTCACCAAAAAGGGAAATTATTCCTTTATTGAGCTTCATTTTTTGATTTTCATTTTGTTTTAGGATTATATTTAAGGATTGTAAAGTTAATTCATCTAAACCTAAATCAGAAGCAGTTCTTTTAAGTGCAGAAACATCTTTTCTAAAACAACTTCCTCCAAAGCCAATACCTGGATGCACAAATCTTCCAATCCTTTCATCTCCTAGTACTGCTGGAATAATTGCACGCCAATTTGCACCAGCTACACGAGAAATATTTGCAAGTACATTAGTTATATGCACTTGTGCAGCAAGATAAGTATTAAAGGCATATTTTGATAATTCTGCATCACGAATGCCCATTACATGCACCTTACCACTTTGATGAGGAAAAAAGAAAGGTGAATAGACCTCGCGTAAAATCTTTTCTGCTTTGGAAGAATCTACACCAACGATCACTCTGTTAGGATATAAGGCATCCTTGACAGCACTTCCTTCTGCAAGAGTTTCTGGATTTGAAGCAACATCAAATTCACCAGAATAATTTTTTTTTATTATTTCTTTTACATGTTCTGCTGTTCCAACAGGCACTGTACTTTTATTTACAATTAGTTTATAGCTTGGATGTGCTTGTAACACTTCACCAATAGTTCTTGCAACGTCTTCAACATAATTTAAATTAGCTTTTCCTTCTTTGTCATCAAAAGGAGTGCCAACAGCAATAAAAATAACTTCTGAATCTCTTATTGGAGATTTTGCATCTACCATAAAGGATAATCTTCCTTCTCTATAATTTCTTCGGAATAATTCTTCTAGGCCTTCTTCATAAATAGGAAGAGTATTTGTTTCATTTCTACAATAGGCATTTAAGTGATTAATCTTGTTTTGATCAACATCAAAGAGAATAACTTTATGCCCTTGATTTGCCATAACTGCAGCATGAACTATACCTACAAATCCTGCACCTGCGACTGCAATGTTCATACTCACTCTTTCTAAAATTTACTTTATAAGGATTGTGAAGATAATTTTTTCAAGATTAGTCTATCACACTCGCTTTTATTGCTTCTTTACACAAACATTCATTATGCTGAATCTTTGGAATTAACTCTTTTAATAAAGATTTTACCTTCTCTGCATTCTCATGCATGACTCTTAGAACTTCATCTAAAGTTACTGCTTCTGTAGACTCACGCCAACAGTCGTAATCAGTAGACATAGCTATAGTTGCATAACACAGACCAAGCTCACGAGCAAGAACTACTTCAGGAACAGTACTCATATTGATAATATGTGCTCCCAAAGAACGAAACATATGGGATTCTGCTTTTGTTGAAAATCGAGGGCCTTCAATGGTAATAACTGTCCCAGAACGATGTGCAATAATCTTTTGCTGTTCAGCTGTTTGTGAAAGAAGAATTCTTAGCTTAGGACAAAAAGGTTCTGCCATAGGAATGTGGCAGACTTTGTTTGTGTCATAAAATGTTTGTGCGCGTTTTGTTGTTCTATCAATGAATTGATCTGGAAAGACTAAGTGTGCAGGAGCAATGTCTTCACGAAGAGAGCCAACTGCAGTGGTTGCAAGAATGTGTGAGCAACCAAGTTCTTTTAATGCCCAAATGTTTGCTCGATAGTTTACATTGGAGGGCATGATTTGGTGTTTTTTTCCATGACGAGCAAGAATTGCTACATCTACACCATTCAATTTCCCTTGTGTTATGGAAGAAGAAGGGTGCCCATAAGGTGTAACTATATCTATACTTTCATAATTCTCCAAGAGTTTTGGATCGTCAAGACCAGAGCCACCAATAATGCCTATTTTTACCATACTTGAAAAAGTTTTCTTTGAGTTTAAAAGAATTCTTGTTCTAGTGCATTGTTCTAGAAAATTATTTAAAGACTCTTCTCTTTTCATATGTTTATGGGAGATATCAAAAAAGGAAATGTGACCATTATGGTGGGGAATATGGATCGTGCTATAAAGTTCTACACAGAAACTCTAGGATTTTCATTGAAAGAACGCTTTGAAAATAACTGGGCAGAAATTGAAGCACCTAGTATTACTATTTGTTTACATCCCAAGAAGGGAAATAAATCCCACGGAAGTGTATCTCTTGGATTTCAAGTTAAAAATATTAAAGAGCTTGCTGGGGATTTAGAAAAGAAAGGAGTCTCTATTGCTGTTCGTGATGAAGGCTATCTTTTGCTCGCGAGCTTTTCAGATCCTGATGGGACACCTCTGTATTTTGCAGAGATGAAAAAGTAAAAACATTAATGCGTACAATAAGCTATTGGCCAATATTTCAAAGGCAGCGCCTACAAAAGCAGCATGGTATATCCACCAGCAGCAGATTAAATTCCAGGTAAAAAAAGTGAGGTAAGAAAGGGCGAAAATTTTTCGTCCTGTGCGTTCTGTGTTGGCTGTTTGTGCAATTTTATGTTCAATGTATAAGAGGGGAATAATGCC
>CAYHUV010000047.1:0-8218 GCA_964359695.1 Candidatus Woesearchaeota archaeon | reverse complement strand
AAGAAAAATAACATGCCTAGGAGAATTATCTACATTAAAAGGATCACGAAAAAACATCACTTGTGGAGGATATCCATCATCGCTTAACAAAGCAGCTGCAGCAACAACAGCTTCTGAACAATCTCCTTTTCTTCTCTCATTAAAATCTCGAAAAGTATAAGCCATAGAAGCATCAGCCTCTGCTCGGATATAATTCTGAAGATACCATGCAACTTGTTCAGGAGTCTTAATCTCTCTAATCATTTCTTGGAGATCCATATGTTGATAACGAATAATTCTTTCTTCATTAGTTTCTGGTTTAGAACAAGAAGCTAAAAGAACACTTCCTAGAAAAAAGGATCTTTTCATAAAAAAGAAAAATAACCTGCCTATTAAAAAACTTCCTATATGCACATCTTTCTAAGAATAATAAAGAAAGTAATTTAAATAACACATCACTAGAAATATAAATGCAGAAGAAAGAAGTTCTAAAAAGATTAAAAGAAACATTCTGTAGACTGGCCCCCTCTAAAATTTCTGGAGTTGGAGTTTTTGCAATACGAGATATTCCTAAGGGTGCAAATCCATTCAAAAGAGAAAGAAATCAGAAATGGGAGAAATTCAAACTATCAGAACTAAAAAATTTAGATAAAAATATTCTCAAAATGATAGACGATTTTTATGTCATCGAGAAAGACAACACTGTTATGATTCCGGAATACGCACTTAATGGCATGGGCATCTCTTTCTTTCTAAATCATTCAAAAAAAACAAATATGATCACAAAAGACGAAGGATATACTTTTCTCACAAAAAGAAAAATAAAGAAGGGTGAAGAGCTCACTGTTGCATATGAAACCTACGACTACAAATATCAAAAGTAAAGATTCTAGCCTTTTTCAAAATGTTCAGAGAATATAATGAAGCACAATAATCCTTTTAAAACAAATATCCTAAAAAAACTCTATGGCTTTATTTACAAATAGTTTTCTACAGCATGATGAAACCATTTTCAAAGATGAGCTTGTATTAGACTTTGAATATCTCCCACATATTTTAAAATTTCGTGAAAATCAACAACAGCATATTGCAACAATCATAAAACCTCTTTTCGCAGGGCGTATGGGCTCTAATTTGCTCATCACAGGCAAACCAGGCATTGGAAAGACGGCAGCCTGTAAACATGTGCTTAGAGAAATGGAACAACATTCTGACAAAATAATAGGCATTTATGTAAATTGTTGGAAACAAAATACTGCTTTCAAAGTAATGGTAGACATATGCCAGCAACTGGGCTATAAATGGGTTCAAAATAAAAAAACAAATGAATTAATGGAAGAGATTGCAAAAATTATCAATAAAAAAGCAGCAGTAATTGTCTTAGATGAGATTGACAAATTAGAAGAAGAACAAGTTATTTATCAACTAGTAGAAGATATTTTCAAGAAATGTATTATTATGATCACAAATGAAAAAGATTTTCTTTCTATGCTAGATCAACGCACACGCTCCCGTTTACTTCCAGAAATTCTTGAATTTTCATCCTACAAATATAATGAAATAGAATCTATTCTCGAAGAAAGAAAAAAATTCGCTTTCTATAATGACGTCCTAAAAGAAGAGCCATTTAAAGCAATAATAGAAAAATGTTTTGAAAGAGAAGATATTCGTACAGGTTTATTTTTATTAAAAGAATCAGGTAATGCAGCAGAAAATAGATCCTCAAAAATAATTTCTTCAGAAGACGTACAAAAAGCAATAGGAAAGATAACCATCTTCAATCAAACAAGAATCTTACTTGATGAAGAAGAAAAAGAACTCTTAAGAATAATTAAAGAACATACAGGCGAGAATGTCACAAAAATTTATGAGCTCTATAATGCGAAGTTCAACAAATCTGATCGTACATTTAGAAGAAAATTAGTAACATTAAAAGAAAATAAACTTGTAGAAGTTCGCGATGATAGAGAACTAACAGGAACTATTAATCCTAGAATTCATCTCATTAAAGATTAAAGATATTTCTATTTCTTAAATTTACAAAAAAACATAGCTTTGGACAATGCTTGGACAAAATTACTTTAGCATTACAAGGCTTATAACTAGTAAATTTAACCCCATGGACAGATGGACACGTTTGGCACCACCTCCGCGCCAGCCTTATAAATATCCCTTAACATATTACTAATATTCCTGAAATAGGCAGGAAAAGGAGAAAAAATGAAAACATACAAACCTAGCGTGAGCTTTAACAAATACCTTTGGATAAGTCCAAGACTAGACACAAGATTCATCGCAGAATTATTTAGCGAACAATTAATGCAACTTCCTTTGGAAAGGAGAAAATAAAATGAAAACCAAAAACCCAAAAATGCTCAGTGTTTATGATCTAAGAGACATTCAAGTCATGCTTGAAGAAGACATGATTGATGAATATGAAGAAGCCTTTATGCGTGGCTATATGACTGCAGAATCTTCTTAATTTTTTTATATATTTATACAAAAACTAAAAGTTTATATACCTAAAGGTATCTATTGGTATCATGAACACACAAATCAATCTAAGGTTACCAGAAAAAATGATAGTCTCTGCAAGTGCTTATGCTGAAAAACATGGTTATGGAACCATACAGGAATTTATTAAAGAAACAGTAAGAGAAAAATTATTTAAAGAAAAAACTATTACAAAAAAAGAATTTGTACTTGTAAAAAAACTTCTTGAAATCAGTAATAAAAAGAAATTATATGGAAGCGAGGAACAATTATTTGCAAAGCTCAAAGGAAAATAATAGATGGACTATGTATTAATATTAAAATTATTTTTTTCATTTCATAACCACTTAAAAGACTCTCTAACCTCTTGATTATTTTTTAGCTGGATAAAGATGAGACCTAGAATTATTACAATTACCATTACCAGAAAGCTCCCATATAAAAATTTACCAATAATCTTTTCAAGAACTTGTGTTGAAGTGCCGGAGTAAGGAAATAAAAATACTCTAAAGAAAAATGCTTTTAGCCCATGGATTACGATTGAGTATAAAATTCCTAAAAACAAGACATTCTTAAAATTAAAATCATGATATAATGTGAGCTTGACAACAGACAAAGCGACCATTATCGCCCATAAAGCCTGTGTCAGATTTAATATATAGGGATAATCCATACTTAGTGGAAGCGCCACATAATATTGAGAGATTACAACTAAAATTGTAAATAAAATATAAAATTTTATTGGCCAAACATACTCTTTCAATATTTTTCCAAATATTTTCATTTTGCACTTCTTTTATATTACAAGCGATAAACTACTATTTAAATATGTATCAAAACACCTTTGGATGTACTTTCTTTAAGAGCCTTCGATTTTGAATGTAAAACTGCCCTTTACTTCTTATTCTTGATATATCGCTTCGCTTATTTTATATACACACCAAAAATAAACCTTATCCCAATTGATTATTTAGTCTAAGTTTATTCTTTATTTTGTTAAAATCTTGACCATTTTTATGCCATAAGTGTGTCAAAGACTATCCCTTACTTTTTAGCCAACGGCAATAATTTCTTCATCTCAAGAATGAACTGCCTCGCTCTCTTTAATGAAGTATTTGCTTTCTGTTCTTGTATTGATTCAGTCATGTCGTACTGAAATCTTGACCTTTTACTCATCTCCAATCCATAAGACTCAATGATTTCATCTGATTTTATTGAAGCGATTTCCAAGGCATCCTCTTTTGCGATTTCATACTCTTCCAGCAGGCCTTTCTTTAGTTTATCCATCACAAGAACAATTAAAGCGTCATTGGTAACTTTATGAACTATCTTATCTCCAGTTTTATACCCAAGCTCAAGCAGAACTGCATTTGCAATGTAAAACATGGAATAATAAGATATGACAACTACCCAGACATAAGGTTTTAAACTGCTGTTCATGCACTCTTCTGCAAGATTTAAAGACAAATCTGCATTTTTAGTATACATTGCTTTTGCAGTATCATTTTTTTCTTTTTTGATAAGTCTATCCAGCAGATACTGTGTAAAGTTCTACGAAGCTTCTTTTCTTCTTTCTTTGTCAATCATTTATACCATCTCGTAGTATGTTTCTATTCCATATAAGATAATGTTATTTTTTAAAGCTTCCTGTCCGACATTGGACTTTTTGGCATCAGCCATTTCTAAAAATTGTTTTTCAGAAAATACTAAATGATGTATAGGCAATGGCAAAGATCTTGCTGCTCGGTGAACCTCCTTTTCAAACAATTCTTCTTTTCCATCTGGAACAATAAACATTAAATCGATATCAGAATTTTTGGTTTGTGTTTTCTTCGCATAAGAGCCGAATATGAGAAGCATGTAGCATTTTGATTTTAACGTATTTTTAAAGTCATTAAGCATTACTGCCAGATTTTTATCTTTTAAGATTTCTTTCCTTCTGTTGTATTCAGCTTCAAAAATAAGCGGATGCACTTGTGAAATCAACTTAACCCTGCTGGACTGACCGAAAGATTCCAGTTTAACAAGCAATTCTTTTTCAAGCCTTTTTACAGTAGAATGGACATTTTTGTAATCCATTCTCAATTCCTTGGAAATCCTAAGAATATTCAACTCTTCATTTTTATTCTCTATTAAGTATCTTATGATTATTGCATCTTTGTTTCTCATGTTAGTATTACCATATAATTAAGGTGTTATTACCATATATTTAACTGTTTCGCTTTTAAGTTACTTTTTACTACTTTTGACGTGAGTGAGCCAGTTTCGGCATTTTTTCTTGCAGAAAAAACACATAACAGCAACTATCCTAAAGATTGCTCGGCTCGCCCCTCACCCAAATTTCACTCCGCAAAACTTCTTTTATCCAGATATGTTATACTCAATTTTTGCGAACACCTAAAACGAAAGAGAAGCTTGGGCTAAATATAGTTTCTCAAAAGTCTGACACCCCGGAGAACTTGAAAAATAGTGTTGATCTTCTTGTAATACAAGGCCTTCCTAAGAAACCAAAAGATTTATTCAAGGTAAAGTAAAACCAGAACTATTAAAAAGGAAAAAAGACCTTCCTAAGATATGAAAATCCTTGCATTCTCAGATACTCACTTGCATAAAAAAGCTTTAGATCTCATTAAAGAAAATGCAAAGAAGGTAGACATTCTTATTTGTGCAGGAGATATTTCCTGGTTTAGTCGTGGTCTAAAAGAAGTTCTTAAGGATTTGGATAATACCATTGACAAACCGCTTTATATTATCCCTGGCAACCATGAAGACGGAACAAATTTAGAAAATATTTGTAAGAATTTAAAAAATATACAATATGCCCATAAAAAAGCAAAAAAGATAGGAGACTATATTTTCTTCTTCTGGGGTGGGGGTGGCTTCTCACAAGTAAACAAACCATTAGAACTTGCTACAAAAAAATTCAAAGAAAAACTGAAAAAAGACGATAAAATTATTTTTATTACACATGGTCCGCCTTACAAGACAGAATTAGACTTTTTAGATTGGGCTGGGCATGTAGGCTGCAAATCCCAAAGAAAATTCATCCAAGAAATAAAACCAATATTACACATTTGTGGTCATTTACATGAAAATTTCCATAAAAAACAAATTTTAAATAAAACTCTTATTGTAAATCCAGGTCCTGAAGGAACAATTATTGAGGTCTAAACATGTCCATTGATACTTCCATTAATACATTAATGACTCTTCTCCAAAGAGATACACTTACACAAATCATGATCATCATCACGAACATTGTTAGTACAAAAGTACTAGCAATACTTTCATTGCTCCTCATTCTCTTTCTTACCTACAAAAAAAGATATCAGAAAATATTTCTAGTTATTTTATCCATAGGCGGAGGAATTGCTCTAGAACTATCACTAAAAGCTTTGATACAAAGAGCACGCCCTGAAAATGCACTTATAGAATCTTCTACTTATAGCTTTCCTAGTGGCCACGCAACTCTTGCAATAATTTTCTTTTCCTTGCTGATTTATCTTTTTAAAGATCAAATAAAAAATAAAATCTCTCGATATTGTTTTATAACATTAAATATCCTTCTAATAATACTTATAGGCTTTAGCAGAGTTTACCTAAACGTCCATTGGTTTACAGACGTTCTTGCAGGTTTCGCTATAGGATTAATTTGCTTGCTAATTATAATTAAACTCTTCAAAAGAAAGCTAAGCACAGCTATATAACAAAAACGAAAAAAAACTTCTCACCTCTTTTTCTTTGCTTTTGCCTTTTTTTTAACTCTTGCTTTAACAAGTTTTTTCACCAGCTTTTTTGGAGCAGGCTTTTTCTTAGGAACTAGCCTTTGCATTACAACTTTTACAGTTGAAATACGCGGCACCCTCACTAATACCATAAAATAACTTAAGATATAAGATTATAAAAAGATTTCTATATTAAAACACCAAAGAAACAAAGCTTTTAGACTCCTCTGAGCCTATTTCTCCAGAATTATAATAATTCACTACCTCTCCTTGATTGACACCTAACTGTTTTAAGATTTCTATGCCCAGACTAAAAACATTTTTACTTGGAAGGGATATATTATGCTTTTCAATATATTTTTCAAAGCCACCTATATCAAAACGAAGAATATATTGAATGAGCTGTTTATCATGCCCAATCAAATCTCCTTCAGATGAAGCTCCAATAACAAAATCAGAAGCAATTATTACAACAATATCTTTTTTAATTTGAACAAGCGTCTCAGCAAGTTTCTTAAGAGATGAAGAAGAAACAATTAATGGAAGTACTTTCAAAAGTTTTAATCTATCACGTGAAGCCTGCTGCAAAAAAGGAATCTGCAACTCCAAAGCAAGTTCATCAACATTTTCTGCGCGAGAAACAAGCCCAGTTTCTAATAATTTATTTACAAAAATATTATCTACAAAACAAACACCAAAAGCACTTTCAAAATCCTCATCAACAACACAAATGGGACTATTTTCTTTAGAAGAAGGAATTAACAGTACATATGTCTCAGGAAAATAATGCTCAGAAAGCATCTTATATCCCCAAGCCATACCTGGTCCAGCAAATGCATAAGAAGAATGGGGAACTACAACAGCATATATCCTCTCAGTATCCTTTCTCCTTCCGGGTAATTCCCCAGGGCCTAATCGATGCGTATACGAACGATGAATCTCTGTAAGAAGCGGTACATACTCTTTTTCATAATTAATTCCAGAATACAATGGCTTAAGCATATCATCCTAAAAAAAAGACTCTTTAAAAGAATTATTATGATCAAAGAGAAATCTATTTTAACAAGCAAAACAAATAAACTGTATGAACTTCTTTAAAATTTTAGGAAAACTGCTTCTTTCTTTGGCTTATGATAGTATTGATTTTTTCTTAGGGAGAATACCTGGCGTAGGAACTATTTTTGATATTCTTGGAGGATTTTTTGGCCTTTGGCTCTGGGGTATTCCTGGTGCTTTACAATTTTTAGAAGTTATTGATATTACTGATCAAATTGATGGTTTTATTCCAACAATGACACTTGCAGGCATTATAAGTCTATTAACAAAGGGAGAATAATTTCTGTAAAACTAATTTTTCTATCGATAGAATGGTAGGGAGCTATGCTTCTTATGGAAACACCACTTACAAGTTAAAACAACCGAAACATTTATATAGAAGTTCTATACTATAGTATACTATCACCTCTTTTTCCCCAGGAAGATACTCTTCGGAGTATCTTCCCAGGGTTTTAATAAGGAATTCTCACTTTTTTCCAGTAAAATTTTTCTAAAATATTCCTCTGAAAAATGTAGGTAACACTCTTTCTAAAAGATAAGGTTGTACAACACCTAAAGAGAGATATTTTCTTTGTAAATCTATTGGAAGATATTTAAAATCTTTAACAAACCCTCGACAAGAAGCACTACCACAAGAACAAGCCATTGTCCAATGATCCTCATCCATTGTTGTAGAATAATCATAAAAAATTTCTTCACCAAAAGCAATTTTTCTTAAAGCAACAAGATATTTTCCTCCACGAATACCAGTATTAGGATCACAAGAATGATTGACAAAACGACCAGGTGCTTCAATATCCATATATAATCTTTTTTCAATTTGCAAAGGATAACATTCTCTTTCTCCAAGTCTAACAGCCATTTCAAAAGACAAAAGAGAACCATCAAATGGCAATATCTTCTCATCAATAGAAAAAGGACAAAAAGAAAAAATCCCCCTTCCAAAAGAAGAATTACCCGTATAA
>CAYHUV010000046.1:0-8250 GCA_964359695.1 Candidatus Woesearchaeota archaeon | reverse complement strand
ATTTCTTCGTCTTCAGCAACGTAAATAATTTTCATGTTCATCTCTGTCATCACTAATATTACTAAATCCTAAGAAAATGTCTTTATAAAACTTCTTTTGAAGAAGAAAACAACCTTTTAGTAGAAAAGAAATCTATTTAAAGAAAAACACTCTTCCATTAAAAAAATTGAGGTGAAACAATGAATAAAAAAGGTGCAATCGAACTTTCGATGACAACGATTATCGTTATTGTCATTGGAATAACAATTCTAAGTTTAGGTTTAGTATGGATTCGTTCCGTCTTCTCAGATGTAACAGAATTATCCTCTGGTGCATTTGAACAGGGAGAAACACAAATCGCAGAAATTTTTGGAGGGACTGATCAACCTGTAGCATTATCTCCTTCTGAAACATCTTTGAGTCAGGGAGAAACAACAACTGCAACATTAGCTATTAACAATCTTGGTTCCACAGAAGTTTCAGGAGTGTATGCAGAAGCTGAAACAAAAGCATTAGGCGGAGAAGTTGCAGAATCTTTGATTTGTGCATTTTCAGACACCTTAACTTCAAAAAGTAGTACTTATTCTTTAAGTTCAGGAAAAGGTATATCTGGTCTAAAAATATTAGTAGAAGATAAAGGGTCTGACTTGGGTACATATGCTTGTGTAATCACTGTATATAACCTCCCAGATGGAACAGAAACTACGAGTTTTATCTTAAATCTAGAGAAGTAAGTTTATAAACTTCTTTTTTCTTTTTTTCTTCTATGAAAGGACTTTCTTCATTAGAAATTGCAGCAGTAAGCAAAGAATTACAAAAGTTCATAAATGCACGCGTTGACCAGATTTATCAGCCTGATGCAACAGAAATAGTTATAGCTTTGCATCGCTCTGACCTTGGCAAGCATTATCTCAGGATTGTTCCAGGAACGACAATTTACATAACCTCTAAAAGAAGAGCTTCTCCTTTAGAATCTCAAAACTTTTGCCGTTTTTTAAGAAAACGTATCGGGCCATGTAGACTAAAAGAGATTATCCAAAAAAATAGAGAACGAATTTTAGAATTACATTTTGAAGGAAAAGAATCATATTTCATTCTAATTGCAGAATTTTTCTCAAAAGGAAACCTTATTCTCTGTGACAAAGATTACATCATTATTTCTGCTTTGCAAGTGCAACTGTGGAAAGATAGAAAGATAAAAGCTAGAGTAAAATACGAATATCCTCCAGAAAGAAAAATAATTTTCAAAGACTTTGCAGAATTTCAATCGTATATAGAGACAAATAAAAAAGAAAGCATTGTCAAAACGATTGCATTAAGCCTTAACATGGGTGGCATTTATGCAGAAGAACTTTGTTTTCGTGCAAAAATACAGAAAGAAACAAAAGACCCTTCAGAAAAAGAATTGCAGAAAATATATACAAAATTACAAGAACTTCTCTTTGAAGAACTGCAAGCAAATATTATTAATGGTGAACCTTATCCTATTAAAATGCATTCTTTAGGTGAAGGAACACCTTGTACAAACTATAATGAAGCTTTAGATAGTTATTATCTTCAATTCATGGATGCAGAAGAAGAAAAACCTGAAGAAGAAAAGAAAAACCCTTGGAAAGAGCGTATAGAAGCACAAGAAAAACAAAAAGAACAAGTAGAAAAAGCAATAGAGGAAAATAGAATCAAGGCAGAGTGGATTTATAATAATTATATGGAAATACAAGAAATACTCGTACTTTTCAAACAAAAGAAATTTGATGAACTCAAGAAAAAAGGAGCAGAAATAGAAGGTAAAAATCTTCTCATAGAAATATGAAGCTCTACTTTCTTACAGGAAAGAAAAAACAAAGCCTTATAAAGAAGAAATAAAGTGAAAAAATAATGGCAAATATTCATTTTATTGATAGATTCTCAGGAGAGTTCTATAAAGCAAATCAGGCAGGAACAAATATTGCTTCTTTTGATGTTTCAAGTCGTGCCAAATATCCTTTTCATACATTAAGTCCATCTACTTATAATTCTCAAATAAAGATACCTGTCATAGGTTTGGAAGGGGAAATAGCTCATTCTGTAGAGGGAATTTGGGAAGGTCTTGCAATAATACATGGTTCTATCGCAAAAGAATGTTTTCAACAAAAACCCAAGAAAAGAAGAGATTATATTGAAGGGTATAGATATGGGAACGAAGTCTTAGGACAACAAGAAGGAAGAGAAAAAATTTATTATCCCAGTTATACTTTTTATTTAGATAATTTTGCTTCAAAGGATGCAATAGATGAAATACTTAAGGAACAAAGATCAGGGAAAAGAGTTTTTTTGTATGATACAAGAAGTAATGATGATCTACAAAGTCCTAGTCCATTAGCCCATTCTTCATTACTGGCCTTATATTTAAACCTTAAAATTTTTAATACAAAGCTTTATCCTAAAAATGGGGCAGAAGAAATATTGTTTAGAATTTTAGATGGAGATAGTTCCATTGAAGAAAAGCTCAATAAAATTATGTCAAGAATAGATAATCCAAAAATGATGAAGGCTTTTCAATTTCGTTGTGAAGAACACCCTCAAAATAGTGATGATTTTCATCTTGCTCAGAAAGTAAGGGAACTATGCTGCAAGTAAATCCTTTCTTACAACTCTAATTATTTCTTCTTTTTGCAGAGAAGCTATAGCAAACTTCATTGCTTTACTTTTATCTCTCCGAATATACAATTGCTCAGGGAATATTTGTATTTCTAGAGAAATAACTGTTTCAGGAGTTTTAATTCCCAAATTTTTTCTAATTTGGTCTTTTGTCCATGTACTAAATTTTCCTTTTTCTACAAGATAGACATAGGGATCACTAAGACTCACAGAAATACTTTTTTCTCTTTCAATGGAACGTGCATTTTCTAAGGAAGTATAATGGTCTCCTTTTATAAAAAAAGTATTATCTGTTATAGCCACGCCTTGAACAATAATATCTCCAACAAAAAGCTGATTATTCTCAACTTTTACAACCCCTTTTTGAAGAGCATCAAGAATAGGAATATAATTCACTTGAGTTCCTCCAGGGTTCTTCTTAATCAGAAAAATATCCTCAACCTTTTTCAATTCTGCCTCTTCTAAAAGGAAGAAATCTGATTCTATTTTAATAAGATCCTTTAAGGCATAGAATTGAGAAGTTTCAGGAAATTTCCCTGAAAGAATTTGTGGGATAATGAGTTTTGCAAGACTATTTTGTTTTTCTTCATTCATATGTAACAAGAGTACAAGATCATAAAACTGTTTAAGTTCTCCATGCGAAAATAGTTCAGTTTTAAGAATATTCCTTAGTTTTTGTAATATTTGTTGATAAAGATTTGAGCTTTCTAAAATGTCATATATCTGAAAAAGTTCTCTTGCTACAGCAAAATCAATCTTTCTTCTATAATAGCCATCCGATATTTTTTGCCAAAGAAATATTTTTTGAGAATAAAAGTGCTGTAATGCTTCAATCTCTTCTTTAAGTGAAAAAATATCTGTTTGTATATCCTTCCATTTTCTAAAAAAATAATACATCTTCTATCAAAGGCTCAAGACATATATATAGATTTACCTTTTAATCTGAAGTCTCTAGGATACAAGGGTAATAAAGATTCTACAAAGTCTTTTTGTTGATCATATTCTGAAAGAACATCAGTTAATGCCTTTTTCATTTGTAATGCACTTTCATCTGGATCCATTTTCCCATTCCCTGTACCCATTCCAGGAATAAGGATACTTTGTATGGTAGGTGCACCAGAATAAGCATTATGTAACAAGACTCTTTCAAGAACCGCTCTTAGGGCTTTATAAACATTATTTCTACATCCAATCTCCATGGGATATACCATCGTTGGAGAAGTAATGAGAAAAGAAATTCTTTGATCTTCTGTAGGAATAATAATTGCTCTTCCAACAGGTAAGCCTTGTTTAAATTTTCTTGAAATTTCTTCTTGTACTTTAGATTCTATATCCTTTCCAAAATAGTTTCTATAAAGAAGATCGATGCCTCCGCCCATTGAACCAGAACTATTTCCCGGACTAACAATTGCATCAGCTTCTGAGTTTAGGATATTTCCATAAGCAACATCACAATAAGGAGAATGTGTGAAACAGAATTCCAAAGAAGAAATAAGCCTTTGATTTATAGCCCTAAAACAGAGATGAATACTATTCACAGATACATCTTTTTTTGTGACTAATTTACCCATAATTACTCCCGTACAGGAACACTATATAAAACTTTCGCTATCCATTTAAAGAAAAGAATTTTTCGAAAAGAGAGGAATAGACCTGTACATCATGTGATCAAAGGAAGGGTACAAGGCATATTCTTCCGCGCAGTAGTAGAAGAGCATATTCAATACCTATACTATATATAGAGATAAAAAAACTCCTTGATATTTTTAAAGAGAAGAACATTTTAGTGGAGATACTATGAACATATTCAAACAACGCTACAAAGAAATGGGAGAAGACATTGAATTTATTAAATTAAGAAAAGCAATTCGTGTGAATACCAAAAAAATATCTCCTGAAGAACTACAAAAACGTCTAGAAAAAAAACAAGTGGAAATGCAGCGCATCCCATTTGTAAAAAATGGCTTCTGGGTAAAGGCAAAATTTAATCTTGTAAGCACACCAGAATATCTTTTAGGCTTATTTTATTTTCAAGAAGCTGCAGCACAAATTCCTGTAGAAATACTCAATCCTAAAGTTCTTACTCTAGACTGCTGTGCAGCACCAGGAGGAAAAACAACACAAATTGCCGAATATGCTTCAGTTATAGCAATAGAAAGTGATAGAGAACGTTTTGTAGCACTAGAAAACAATATTGAACGTTTAGGTACAACAAATGCAATTTTATATCTTATGGATCTTCGTGATGTAGAAAAGAAATTCTCTTCAATTTTACTCGATGCACCATGCTCTGGGAATTACATGCTCGAGGATTTTTGGATGAAAAAAAATTCCTTGAAAAGAATAAATGAGCGTGCAGAAAAACAAAAAGAACTAATGGCTCATGCACTTTCTCTCTTAGAAAAAGATGGTACTTTAGTTTACTCTACTTGTTCTCTAGAACCTGAAGAAAACGAATTGGTTATACAATTTGCTTTAGACCATTTCCCTGTAAAAGTAGAAAAAATAGACTGCATTGGTGATAAAGGTTTAACTAATATTTTTGGAAGAAAGCTTGATTCTTCATTAGTTTACTGTCGAAGACTATGGCCACACAAGACAAACACCATAGGCTTTTTTATAGCGAGGTTAAAAAAATGTTAGCAGACTTTGCAGCAAAATTTACCAAGGAAGAAATTCGCTTTAAACAGATAGGAAAAAGATTTTTCATGGAAAATAAAGAATTAGAAAAGAATAAATTAACACAAAAAGAAAAATACTTTGGCTTATTTCTAGGAGAAGAAGTAGAAGGCAATTTTATCCCCTCCTTCGTATTCCTTGAGTGGCTTGCAAAACGTTCAATTGAAAAAGTATTTGTCAAAGACATTGGTGAAATAGATTTTCTTTACGGAAAAACTTTGCGTGCACGACATATTGATCATGTGGAAGGAGAATCAAAGGAAGGATTTCTGAAACTGGTGCAGAATATACATGATGAAAACCTAGGCTATGGGAAGGTTATAGGTGATTTTACCAAGACAGGACAAGTGCTAAAATCTAAATTGGATCGCGGACTCTTCTTAAAAAGAGAGAAAAAGTTAAAAAGCAAAGAAGAAAAAGAGAAAAAATATGTACAAGATTAACCGAGTGAATGAAGAGAATCTCAGTTTGCTCATACAGATCTTTGAAGCTCAATTAGGAAAGAATTCTGGAAGAGATAATCTCTTAAGAAGAAAAATAGACAACAGAGAAGGAATATACTATATTCTAGAAGAAGAAGAAATTTCTCTGGGGTATGCACATTGGATACAAGACCAAAAAAGAGATGCTTGGATTCGTATGCAAAGTATAGGGATACTTCCAAGAGAAGAAAAAGAAATATTTAAAGTCACAGAACAGCTTATGTATGCAAGTGAAATGAGTTTTCGAATGTTTTATGAAAAAAGTTTTGAAAGAGCACAAGTGCTTGGTGCTAGATTCCAAATAAATATCTCCAGTAACAAACTAAAAAAACTCTACAGAAATTTAGGTTACCACCTTATTGATGATGATCCAAAAGAGATCTGGGAAAAACAATTTCCTAGAAGAGAATGGGAAAAAGATCTAGTCATGAAATGATAGGTGACTGTCAGGTTCCGTCTTGATTTTTAAAATAACCTAAAAAGTTTCCTCTGGAGCACATGGGGATTGTGAAGTATAAAGGCTCACAAAAAGGAAATAGATTATACTCCTAAAAAAAGAGCAAATCAATTATTCTATTATCAAGAACAAAGTTGACAGTCACACAAATCATTCCTTTTAAACTTTTTCCCTTTGGACAAACGGCACGTGTGCGCACAGGGTATATAAACAAAATAGACCTGATAAAGATATGTTTTACTCTTCTACAAATGAGAATAAAACCTAGAATTTGGATAAGAGGCATTTCAATTACAGAAAAGCATCATATTTCTTTAGTAACAGTAATGATTATTTCCCAGAAAGAAAGTGTTATAAAGTTTTATAAAGAAGTAGGATTTACTTTAAAGAGAAAACAAGAAAAATTAGAAAAAGCAATAATGGAGATGAATTGGCTTGAAGATATACAACACCCTTACGAGAAAGAAAGAAACATTCAGTCCACTAAATGCTCCTAATGTACATATGTATATATGCGGACCAAATGAAATCCCTTTCGAGAGATTTTAGGTAAGCCGTCTATCATTATGCACATTTAGGGAATATGCGGACGTATGTTTTTGGAGATATTCTAAAAAGAATTCTAACATTCAATGGCTACAAAGTAAAACATGTCATGAATATTACTGATGTTGGACATTTAACTTCTGATGCAGATGAAGGTGATGACAAAATGCTCAAAGGAGCGAGGAGAGAAAAAAAAACTGTCTGGCAAATTGCAGAATTTTATACAGTAGCAGTAAAGAAAGATATGGAACAACTCAACATTCTCTCTCCAACTATTTGGTGTAAAGCGACAGATCATATTCAAGAACAAATTGAAATGATTAAACAATTAGAAAAAAAAGGATATACATACATCTCTGGTGGCAATGTCTATTTTGATACTTCAAAGCTAAAAGACTACGGAAAACTTACAAAATTAAATCTCCAAGCAGAACAAAAAGCACGAGTAGAAAAAGATCCAAATAAAAAAAATCCTCAAGACTTTGTCCTGTGGTTTACAAAATCTAAATTTGATGAACAAGATATGAAGTGGTCTTCACCTTGGGGAAAAAGTGGATTCCCTGGTTGGCACATAGAGTGTTCTGCAATGGCTACAAAATATCTTGGAGAACAATTCGATATTCACTGTGGTGCTATTGATCTAATTCCTACACATCATACAAATGAAATCGCACAATCCGAAGCTTCTCTTGGAGTGAAACCTTGGGTGCACTACTGGATGCATGGAGAATTTCTTGTTATGAGTGAAGGAAATAAAATGTCCAAATCAAGCGGAGAATTTCTTACACTGCAAGTTGTCATAGACAAAGGGTACGATCCACTCGCATACAGATATTTCTGCCTTGGAACGCATTACAGAAAACCATTGATGTTCTCTTGGGAAGCAATGGACTCTGCACAGAATGCATTAAAAAAATTACAAAATAAAGTGTTAGAATTACTGGAAAAACCCAACGAAGGAAAAGAATCTACAGAAAAATACATCGAGGATTTTCAAGGTGCAATAAATGATGACCTCAACATGCCTCAAGCACTTGCTGTTGTATGGGATATGCTTAAAGACGAAGAAGTCAATAATGAAAAAAAATATGAAACACTCTTAGAATTTGATCGTGTTCTTGGCTTGTATCTAGAGAATATAAAGAAAATAGAGCTTTCAAATGAAGCAGAAGTTCTTCTAGAGAAAAGAGAAGATGCTCGTCTGAAAAAGAACTGGAAAGAAGCTGATCACATACGAGAAAAACTCAAATCTTTGGGATATGTAATAGAGGATACTCCTTCTGGTGTTGTAGTGAAAAAGATATAAAAAAAATTATTTCTGTTCCAGAGACTTTTTCTTTTTTAAATCCAAATAATTTCCTTTGGAAACAAGAGACTTGCCTATTTTTTGCTCTATATCTTTTCGTGTGTTATGCGCAATCTTCTCTATATCTGTTCGGGGATAAAAAATTCTTTTATACAAAATAG
>CAYHUV010000045.1:0-8330 GCA_964359695.1 Candidatus Woesearchaeota archaeon | reverse complement strand
TCTTACTTAGAAAAGCTAGTTACGCTTCCAACCTTGAAGAAGGATGCGCGGGACAGGGATCGAACCTGCGAAAGCACTAAGCTACTAGATATCTCTTCGAGGAAACCACGAAAGATATGAGGTTTTCATCTACGGTCTTGAGTCTAGCCCGTTTGACCGCTCCGGCACCCGCGCATCAAGAAAAAGAAAAATAGAGTGTTTATTAAATTTTGGGTATGATCTTTTAGAGATAATTTTTAAAAATTAATTTTAATCTTTACTGAAATCATTTTAAAAAATATTTTTTTTGAAATTTTTTCTTAAAAGAATAATAAGATTTAAATAGTTGAATGCATATTAAATATTTAGTTATTATTATTATAAAAAAGTGAGGTGAATATCATGGCAGCAAAAGCAAAGGCAAAAAAAAGAAGATAAATTCTAAATCTAGGCTTTAAGTCATACATTTTTTCTTTAATTATTTTGTGCAGGTTATGTATTTATACTAAAAATGTCGTGTCTGTCATATCTATGACTTTATCACACATTTGAGAAAGTCCCATTATTAGTTTTTTATTTCTACTCTCCTCTATAGCTAGAATTATTCCATCAACATTATTAGTTCGTAATTTTGTAACAAAGAACTGTGTAAATTTTACTGCTGCATCCATTTCATTATATAATGCAAGAGTGTTTAATGAATCCAAAAAAATAAAGGATGGATTTTCTTGTTTTATGATAGTCGATATGGCAATACTTAAATTTGTTAGACTTTGTTGAGTTTTTAAGAAGTAACAATTAGCAACATCAACTTCATTTTTTGTGACACAATCAATGAAAAAAAGATTATTATGCTCAATTTTACCTGTTGAAAAATTTTCAAGAAGATTTCTATATGGCCTGTTTAAACTTACATAGACACCATTTCCTTTAGAAATATCCATCCAGTATTTTAGAAGAAAAAGATTTATATCCTGATATTGCTGATTAGGGATTATTATAAGGATTATAGAATTCTTTTGAATATTTTCTAATCTTTTTCTAATGTACTCATACATATTAAATCACAAGAGGCTTTGATTTATTAAATATTCTGCTACCGAAACATTTATATCTTCTCCCCAACTGTATAGACGAAAAGATGGCGGATGAAAAAAAGATCCTTATTGTATTTCTCTTTATTGTTGCAGGAGTCTTAATTGTTTCTTTTAGCCCAGGATTTACTGGGTACAGCATTAGTGAAGGAAAAAATAGCCCTTCAATTAGTATTACAGATGCCATTGCTGGAACAACATTACGAAGTGAACTAGCTTTAGAAGTAGAAACAGATGAAGTAAGCTATGCAAAAATTATGGTTACTGGTGAATTTGCAGATTGGATACATTTTATCTCTGAAGATTATGTTTTTCTCCCAAACCAAAAAAGTACAATCCCCATTTATATCACTATTCCAGAAGAAACAAAAGAGGGAGAATATAAAGCAAAAATAGCATTACTTTCAATTGGTGATGATGGAGCATTGCTAGAAGACAAGATTATCTCTTATATTCCTTTAAGTATTACTATTACAAGTGAAGAAAAAGTAAATGGATTTACCATTAATTCTTTTACTTTGTATGATGCAGAATCTACAGATTCAGTTTATTTTCAAACAACAGTTGAGAACTTGGGAAATACAAACCAAAAAGGGGATATGAAACTTTATGTTTATAATGACAAAGGTGTATTGGTTTTAGAACAATCATTGAGTCCTAGTTTTTTGGCATTTGAAAAAAAGAACATTGTCTCTTCTCTTTCTGAAAAGTTTCCAGAAGGAAAATATTATGCCAAATTAAAAATTAGAGAAGAAAGCAAGAGTGCAAGCTTCTCTGTTGTTGAAAAAGAAAGTCTGAAAAGAAAAGGAGAATTACTTTATCTTGAGACTAGAATTGAAGAAGATAATCTTCTAACTATTGATGCTTATTTCTTAAATTCTGGAGAAAGTGTCGAATCTTTAATTTTAAAAGGGGTTGTTTCTCAGAATGAAGAAAAAGAAGAAAGCTTTATTACTGAAAAACAGATAGTCCTACCTGGGGAATACAAGGTTTTTTCTTATAGCTATTCGAAACCATTTAATGGAGCATACAAACTGAATATAGAAATAATTTCAGATAATGTAGTTCTTGCAGAAGGAAGTACAGATTTTTATAGTTCGGAAGCTATTAGTCTTGAAAGTAACGTTATTGTAATTATAAGCCTTGTTATGCTTTTACTTATTGTTACTCATTTTATGCTCTCAAGGAGAAAAGAATGAGCAAAATAATCATGCTAAGTGTTGGTTTAGGAAGTTCAATTTTTGGATTTGGTTTATTTATGTATATTCGAAAGATGAAAAATAAGTTGAAAAGAAGAATATTGCGAGAGGAGAAATAGTGAAAGAACTATTTTACTTTTTTATTGCATTCTCTATGATGCTTACAGGAATATTTGTTGTTGTTCCACAAGCTGTAAATGTTTTAGGATTTTCAGGAGAAACATTCTTTGAAGGAGAGATTTGGAGAATCCTTAGCTATCCTTTTGCACATGTTACCTTGAGTCATCTTCTTGAAAATCTTGTTGCCCTTTTTGTTGTTATTCTTCTTTCTTATGAACTCAACCTAGGATTGAAAGAATTTCTTGCTGTTTTTCTTATCTCAGGAATTCTTGTTGCTTTTTTTAGCGGGATTTTTTTTCCTTATTTACTTATTGTTGGGTCTTCCTTGGGAATTTATAGTCTTTTTGGAGCATTAGCTTTGAAAGAACAAGAAATCATGCCGAAATACTTCTTTCTTGGGATTTTCTGGATGATCATCTTTTTAAATCTCGCATACACTGTATATGTAAGTAATAATTTT
This sequence comes from Candidatus Woesearchaeota archaeon, assembly GCA_964359695.1. GTDB lineage: Archaea > Nanobdellota > Nanobdellia > SCGC-AAA011-G17 > GW2011-AR17 > JAGVZZ01. Next base: position 5,478 of record CAYHUV010000045.1, on the reverse strand, counting down.
ACCCAGGCTGCTTATCATGGAGCTGGTTTTGTTAGCGGGCTTGGGATTATTAGTATTAAAAGATTTAAACCAAAAAAGAGGATTTTGCAATGAAAAAAATTCCTGTAGGAATTAAGGGTATTGATGCCATTCTATTAGGTGGATTACCCGAAGGAAAATCTATTCTTGTTTCTGGAAATTGTGGGGCTGGAAAAACTGTTTTTGCTTCTCATTTTATTTCAGAAGGTTTACGAAATCATGAAAGTGCGTTGTATATTTCTTTAGAACAGGAAAAAGGAAGACTCATGTTGGATCTACAAGAAATGGGAATACATTGGCATTCTCATGAGAAAAAGGGCAAACTTAAAATTATTGGAGGGGATTTTGCTTCTCTTAGAAGATTAAAAGAAAAAAGGAAAGCTCATTTTTTAGACCTTGTTCAAGAAATTACAGAAGTAGTTCAAGAATTGAAAGCGAAGCGTGTTGTTATTGATTCTCTAAATCTGCTCCTTTCCCTATTTGATAATCCTAACGAACAAAGAAATTATTTTGCACAACTTAATTATGAACTTCAAAAATTAGGTTGTACAGTTCTTTATACTTGTGAAGTTCCAGAATATACACCTATGATTAGTTGGTTTGGATTTGAAGAATTTGTTGTAGATGGAGTTTTCATGCTCAAAAGGCAATCAGATCATAAACAAGTAGCACATCGAAGTATAGAAATTATAAAGATGAGAGGATCTGGGCATAAGGAAGGAAGTTTCCCTTTGCGTATTAGTGAAAAAGGTATGGAAATTTTATTTAAAACATCAATTATTTAATTGAGATTATAGAATCTTTTTGTATATTATTTTTCATTCTTTTGATATATTCATTTTTAAGTTTTTCTTTTATTTTCTCTTTTAGTCCTATATCTAATGAGAGTTTATCTACTTCACTATCCCAGTCAATTTCTGGGATTTTAGTTAGTGTTCCCCTAATTGTTTTTCCGGCAATTTTTACTTGTGCTTCAATATCTTGTGCTTGTTTTAAACCAAAAAGTTTTGCTGCTGGGAACTTAGAAATAGAATTTGCTCCTACTGATAAAAAAAGTGGAATTCTTTCTGTTCGATCTTCCCAAATACCGCACTGTATATCTAATTTTGGAAAAGCTATTCGTAATTGTGCTATCCACCAAGCTTGTTCTTCTGCACTTGGAATTAAAACATGTTCAAACATCGTTCCTTTTTGAGGGATGATCCCATATATATGGATCTTGTTTATATGATATCTTTGAATAAAGGATTTTAACAAATCTAAATCTTCTCTTTTTTCTCCTAAACCTACTATGAAAGTCATTGCACAATCCAAACCTAAATCTTTTGCATCAATAAACATTCTTTCATATGGAGCGAGAGGTTTTGAGGGGCAGATTATATTATGAAGCTCAGGATTAATTGTTTCTGTAGAGCCAACTACACCTCTAATGTAAGGGCTATATTTCTTTAAGAAATGTTTTGCTACAGGGCCAACTGAAAGCCAAAGTTTTTCTCCAGCAATCTCTGATGCAGCTTTAATAAGAAATTCAATTTCATCTGGAGAAAATGCACCAATGCCACCAGTAAAAAAACCTATGTCCCAACCAAGATTTTTTGCTAGAACAAACTCTGCAAGAATAGATTCTATTGATCTTCTCGTTTCTTGAGGATTTTTCCCTAATGGCTGTGTGCTCATATAACAGAAAGTACAGTCACCAATACTACAACCCCAGCTGAAAAAAATAGCTCTTTCAAATGCTACTTCATTCCCAAAATTCTCTTCATGAACTTTTTTTGCTTTATCAAAAAGAGCTTTATTTTCTTGCATACTTTTGCGTCTCCTAAATAGTTTATTAAGGTTTACTTTTGAGTTTACTAGTCAAAATGAAGCTGTCGAAAGCTTTAAAAATAGAGATTTAACTATCTATTTTATGGCAAAATATAAAATTATCTTTGATCGTAAAATCTGTATTGGAAGTGGAGCCTGTACCTCTGTGTGCCCAGAGAATTGGGAACTTGTTGAGAAGAATGGAGAGTTCAAGGCAAAACCAAAGAAAACAGAAATTTCTGAAGAAGAATATACAAGCAATGCAGAAGCTGCAGCAATTTGTCCTGTAGAATGCATCAAAATAGAAAAGATCAAAACTAAAAAACGAATGGCTGAAGAAGAAGATTTTGATGAAGAGGAAGAAGACGAAGATTTTGATTAAACTTTTTCGAATTCTTTCAAAACATTAAATGAATATCTTGAATTTTCCATTATTATTTCTGATTTATTTCCATTATAAAATAGTTTAATCTGTTTAATTTTTACTTTGGCTTCTTTGGTATAAATAATATCAATATGTATTGCATCAGCAGGATTTTTAAAATTTGAAACCCCCACTGTACCTCCCATATAATCATTGTAACCATAAGCCCAATGCAGACCTTCAATCTTTTCATCTTGCAAGACATTGTTGATATAAACTGCTTTATCATTACAGCCTAAACCCAGTTCTGCAATGTTTGCACGAGCAGGATCTTCAGAGAAATAGTTTTGCATCTCTCTAGATTTTGGAGAATCAGTTATTACATCAATAATTTTATTTTCTTTCACTTCATAAACAAGTAAATGATTTTCATGATAAACAGGAATAAATCCATGTGTTTTGGAGCCTTTTTCATCATACAAAGCTGTGTATGCTTCTCCAGAAGGGAAATTAATTGCCTTTCCTTGTTTTGTACAATCACCATCATCTCTATAAGCTGTCCTATTTCGTAGATCAAAATAAACTTCATGGCCTGTAGAAAATGTTACTAAGGCTCCTTCTGCTTCAGTTAGTTTTTTTGCAAGAATTTTTGATTTTTTTGCTACAAGTTTATAATCAGCAGTAAGAGCAGACATATCTGCTGTAACTCCTGGCATGCTTGCACAGCGAAATTGTTGTTTTTTTATTCTGCTTTCTAAAGGACCTGTTGCTGAAAAACAGGTTATTGCAAGAACAATATCTTTTTTCCCAAAAGAATTAAGTTTTTTTTCTAAATTTATTTTTTTCCCATTCTGAATTGCTTGTTCTGGTAAGGGAGCACCATCACCTCCAGTAGGCTCAAAATAAATAATAGGCTCTACAGTTAAGTGTATTTTATTTGCTAGCTCTTCAAATGATTTATGCCATACATGAGCCATCTCACGTCTTTGAATAAAATCAAGATCAACTTTTTTCTCTGTTAATGGAAAATCATTAAGAATAATAATATTTTCTCCTTTTTGGGGATTGAAAACATCTCCCAGGAGTTTCTGGAGGTTTTGCATGATTATATAAGGCTCTGGAAGTTATAAAGGTTTTCGTTCTCCCAATTTGTTTACTTTAGTAAACGATTTATTTCTTTTGAGGAGATTTCCTTAGTGGATAAAAATACTCAAAAAAATACGATGAGCATGTAAGTATTGTTTATAACTGAAGTGAGTTACTTACAGGGTCAACTTCTCTATCAAATCAACAATAATGGTTTCATCAATTCCTAAAAACTTCACAACCTGTGCATAATCTGCTTTGTCTAAAGCCTTAAGATTCTGTTTTACTTTATTTTTAGAAACAAAAGAAGGAATTTCTTCTTTCAATTTCTCAATAGGAATACCACTATACAAACAAAGCGCTGTCAAATCGCAGAAATCCTTGACTCGTTTGTGTTCTTTATCGCGCTCCTTAATAGAACAAATCTTCATTGCGATAAGCAAAGCAGGGCTCGGCATCATGACATGTTTGCCAAACTCTTTCACATCGTTCTTTTTTCCTTTTTCAAAAACAGGGAGCAATAATGGCTCATCAATAGGCATAAAACCAAGCTTTGTTTTCATGGAAACATCTGTCTTTGCAATAATCAAATCAACATACATAGGAAAAATATTGTGCAATGGCGTTTTTCTCGCCTCTTCTTTATCCAGCTCTCGCATTGTTTCTGTATGTAATTCTTTGAAGTAGCGAAAAGATAATCTCTTGAAACCAAGTTGCTCTAATTTCTCTACTGTTTTCTTCATTGTCTTGACATCGTAAAAACCAAGATCAATATCTCGAGAACCAAGATAAGAAGCGCCCGTTTCCTTTTGATACTTTGAATTCACAGTAAAGTAAACAGCCCAACCTCCTAACAAACAGAGTGGTTCATCAAGATGTTTAATCACCTGTTGCAAATAATGATACGATATTTCAGTTTCTTTGTTAAGGTACATATTTTTTCACCAAATATTCATACGCTTGCATACAAACTCCCCCTTCTCGCTTGAGATCAATCAAGAGAAGAGGAACAGTCACGACATGTAATCCTCTTAACTTTTGTATAAACTTAAAAATGTAATTGTCATGTGCAACAATGAGCCGAACATTTCCTTTTCCAATCAATCCTTTTTTGAATAATTCCTCTTTCCATACTTGTATCTCTTCTTCTTTGACATACGCATCGAATCGTGTAAGGAAAAGATGATGCGAAATATTGTTTTCTGCGGCATATGTGGTTAAGAGATGTGTTTTTTTCTGAGCAAGGAAATATTCTTCAGGTTGCTGGATGAAAAAATCAAAGTATTTTGGTTGTTTTTCTATAGTAAGATAATAATCAATGAGTTTATCTACATCAAGGACTTTTGTTACCTTCACTAATTTCTTATCCTCCAATTTTCGTAAGAGTCCAATAACCCATGAGATATTGGTTTCTGTTTCTTTTGCCAGCCGATATTTTGTAAGCGAACCATCAGGACAATGGAGTAACTCCAGGATGATTCGTCTTGCCTTTGCATTGTCTCGTGCCATACTATATTGGTAAGCGAGCTTGTTTATATACCTTACTAATATATTAGTAAAACTATATGTTTATAAGCTATACCAATATATTTTCATATCTCCTTTTTTCCTTTCTCTAAGATTTACCATCAGAGGCATATACCCCTACACATTTATAAACATCCCTCTTTTTATACAAGTGTAACGGCACAGATTTACTGTGGAGAATTCTCTCCTAGCCAAAAACTATTTTAACTCTCCACTTTTAGGAGATAGTATGAAAGAGGTGTCTGAAAGAGAGCGTGATCTTCCTAGTACGATTATTGAAAAATTAACAAGATTTGCTTCTGAAAGTACAGAAACACTTTCTTTAAGTATTGGTGAACCTGATTTTGATATGCCTCGGCCACTTGTAAAAGAGTTGAAAAGAATAGTTAGAAAACATAAACAAAACAAACTTAATCATTACACTTCTGGACAGGGGATTCCTGAACTTAGAGAAGCACTTGCACATAAACTACAGAAGGAGAACAAAATACGATGTAATCCAAAAGATATTCTTGTGACTGCAGGATCACAGCAAGCATTATTTGCAGGATTTCTCTCTGCTTTAGATCCTAGTGAAGAAGTTGTTCTTTCCAATCCAGGATATTTAGGATATACTCCAGCAATCGAATTGGTCAATGGTATTCCTAGTTATGTCCCTTTGAAGGAAGAAGAAA
>CAYHUV010000044.1:0-8691 GCA_964359695.1 Candidatus Woesearchaeota archaeon | reverse complement strand
AAAGAATGTAGTAGAATTCTTCTTGATGATGAAAATATTCAAAAATACCAAAGTAAAATTGATAAATTAAAAGAAGAAGGAAAAGAAGATCTTATTCCTAAATTAAGCAAACTTGTCCGTGCAGGAGCTAAAAATGTTAAGAAGTGTCCTCATTGTAAAGCAAAGCTTAATGTTGTAAAGTTTGAAAAACCCAGTACATTTATGGATGATACTAAGCGAGTAAATCCAATTGAGATCTTAGAACGATTTGAAAAGATTACTGATCCTGATTGTATGCTTCTTGGAGTAAATCCTCTTTATGCAAGACCTGAATGGATGATTATGAATGTTTTTCCTATTCCACCAGTAACTATGAGGCCATCAATTACACTTGAGACTGGTGAGAGAGCAGAAGATGATCTTACACATAAGTTAAGTGATATTGTCCGTATTAATCAAAGATTATTTGAGAATATTAATGCAGGTGCTCCAGAAATTATTGTAGAAGATCTTTGGGATCTTTTACAGTATCACATAACTACTTTTTATAATAATGATATTGCACAAGTACCTCCTGCTAGACATAGATCTGGTCAACCTCTTAAAACAATTACTGAAAGAATTAAGAGTAAAGAAGGACGTTTCAGACATAATCTTGCAGGTAAAAGAGTAAATTATGCCGCACGTACTGTTATTTCTCCAGATCCAAAAATCGAATTTAATGAAGTTGGTGTTCCTTTATTGATTGCAATGGAACTTACTATTCCAGAAAGAGTTACTGAATGGAATATTGATTGGCTAAAAACATGTATTAAGAATGGGCCTAAAAAATATCCTGGTGCAAATTATGTTCTTGATGGAATGAAGAAAAAGAAAATTTCTGCAGAAACACAAGATGTTATACTTGAAGAACTTTTACCTGGGCAAATAGTTGAAAGACATTTGCTTGATGCTGATGTATCTATTTTTAACAGACAGCCTTCATTACACAGAATGTCAATTATGTGCCATAAAATAAGAGTACTTCCAGGAAAATCATTTAGATTAAATCCTTCAGTATGTAATCCTTATAACGCTGACTTTGATGGAGATGAGATGAACCTCCATATTCCACAGACTGAAGAAGCAAGAGCAGAAGCAGAAATTTTAATGGGAGTAGAGACACAAATCATGAGTCCAAAACATGGTCTTAATGTTATTGGGTGTATTGAAGACGCTGTTACTGGAAATTATTTACTTACTGATGATAGAACAGAATTAAGTCGAGAAGAAGCAATTGCACTTCTTGTAAGTGTTGGTCTTGAAGATTCTAAGAAACTAAATAAATTGAAAAAAAGAGTTTCAGGAAAAGAAATATTCTCTGCAATTCTTCCAGAAGATTTTAATTTTGTGTATGATAAAATAATTATAGAGAACGGGCAATTAAAGACTGGACAAATTGATCCAAAAACAATTGGAGAAGATAATGGGACTCTTTTAAGAGATATTAACAGAAGTTATTCTGAAATTGAATGTGTAGATATCTTCGGAAAAATATTCAAATTAGGTATTGCTTATTTACTAAAGAGAGGATTTACAATAACTACTTCTGATGCTGATATACCTGAGGAAGTTAGGGATAAAGCAAAAGGGGTTATCCAAGATGCAATCCTTGCTGTAAATGATATAATTGATCAATATGAACATAATCGTTTGAAAAATTTCTCAGGAAAAACTGTTGAAGAAACTTTAGAGCTTTTAGTTATGCAAAAACTTAATGAAACAAGGAATGCTGTGGGTAAAATGATTAGTAAAACCGTTTCTGATACAAACAATGCAATTATTATGTCAAAAGCAGGAAAAGGAAACATCCTGAACTTGGCACAAACTTCAGTTCTTGTAGGCCAACAGGCTTTGAGAGGAAAAAGAATTGAAAGGGGATATAAAAATAGAACTCTCTCATTATTTAGAGAACATGATAAAAGCCCAGAAGCAAAAGGATTTGTAAGACACAGTTACAAAAATGGTCTTAATCCTGTAGAGTTTTTCTTTCACGCAATGACTGGACGAGATTCTCTGATGGATACTGCATTGAGAACGCCTAAATCTGGATATCTGTACAGAAGACTTGCAAATGCATTACAAGATTTGAAAGTGGAATATGATGGCACTGTACGAGATGCAAATAAATCTATTATTCAATTTGCTTATGGAGACGATAATATTGATATTTCACGAAGTGAAAATGGAACTATTGATGTTCAAAAGATAATTGATGAGGTTAGTAAAAAAACAAAATGATAGACACGCTTGCAAAACAATATGAAGGAAGAATTCCAAGCCCTCTAATTGAAGAAGTTAGAAAAGGAGTTAAAGATGCTAAGTTGACAAAAGTCCAATTGGAAGCTGTTTTTTCAAAACTTGAACAAAAATATATTTATGCAAAAATTCAACCTGGTGAAGCAATTGGTATTGTTACTGCAGAGTCTTTTGGAGAACCAGGTACACAGATGACACTAAGGACATTCCACTTTGCAGGAGTTGCTGAAGTAAACGTTACCCTTGGTCTTCCACGTCTTATTGAAATATTTGATGCACGAAAAGAACCTAGTACTCCATTGATGATTATTTATTTGAAAAAACCTTACAATAAAGAGGACAAATATCTTGAAAAGATTATTGCTCAAATTAAAGAAATTCGTGTTCAAGAGATATTAAGTGAATTATCTATCAATCTTTTGAAATTACATATCGAGTATGTTTTGAATAAAAAAAGAATGAAAGAGCTTGGAATTAATGAAGAAGCTGCTGTGAAAGCAATTAAAGAGACATTTAAAACTGCTGAAATCAGTGAAAAAGAGGGAAGATATATTGCTACTCCTAAGAGTAAAGAAGGAGGGTTACCAGCATTATATACTTTAAAAGAAAGAATCAAAGAAGTAAAGGTTAATGGAATTGAAGATATACAAGAGGTTATTCCTAAAATGGAAAATAATGAAATTATCCTGCTTGCATCCGGATCTAACTTAAAAGAAGTCTTCAAAATTGCTGAAGTAGACTATACCAAAACAATTACCAATAATATTTTTGAAGTTGCAAAGAACTTGGGTATTGAAGCTGCACGACAGACTATAATTACAGAAGCATCAAAAGTTATTGGTGAGCAAGGTCTTGATATTGATATTAGACATATTATGTTTATTGCAGATCTTATGACTGCAAAAGGAGAAATTAAAGGTATTACCAGATCTGGTATTACAGAAGAAAAAGAATCTGTACTTGCACGTGCCTCTTTTGAGACTCCTATACGTCATCTTATTAATGCAAGTCTTATTGGAGAAGTAGATATGTTAAACTCAGTAGTAGAAAACGTTATGATTAATCAGCCTATTCCTCTTGGAACAGGATTACCAAGTCTTATTACAAAGTTTGGTGGAAAGGAGAATAAAAAATGAGTGTGGAACAATTAAAGAAAGCATTAAAAGAAGAAAAATGTGTCTTTGGATTGAATGAAACAGAAAACAATATAAAACTTGGAAAGGCAAAAACTGTTTTCCTTGCAAGCAATTGCAAAGTAGCTGTGCGAGAAAAAATAAATCATTATAAAAAGATGGGAACCTTGAACGTAATAGAACTTGAAATTAATGGCCAGGAAATTGGTGCATTAAGCAAGAAGCAATATTCTATTTCTGTTCTTTCATTCTAACCATGATCCAATATGATATGCAAACAATTGGCTTGATTAATATGTTTGAGAAAGCCACAGGCGCGAAAGTTAAAGATTTCTTTCTTGAAGGTGAAGTGCTTGTTTTTGTTGTACAACCTAAAGAGTTGAGAAAGGCTCTTGAAAAAGGCGGAGAGAAAATTAAAAGACTTAGTTTTGTTATGAAGAAAAGAATTAGAATTATTGAATTTAATGAAGATATTGAAAAGTTTGCATTAAATATATTGTATCCTTTACGACCTGAAACAGAATTTAAAGAAGGAGTTCTTTTTATTAAAGGAAAAGATGCAAAAGAAAAAGGACAAATTTTTGGACGAGAAAAAACAAATTTTAAACGAATTCAAGGGCTTATTGATAAATATTTTAAAGTCGATGTTAAAGTTATTTAGAAAGGAACAGAAACCTTTAAAAAGTCCAGATTTTCTAGATAGACTATGGGTAAAAAAAGTAACGGATTACATGCAGGTAATAAACTGCATAAAAGAAGAAAAATTAGTAAACTTCTTAATAAAGATTTTAAACGAAGATTATTTAATTTAAAAATTAAATCTGATCCTTTGAAAGGAAGTGCTCAAGCAAAAGCTATTGTTCTGGAGAAAATTCAATTAGAAGCAAAGCAACCTAATTCCGCTATGAGAAAGGCTGTTCGATGTCAACTTATTAAAAATGGGAAAAAGGTTACTGCTTTTGTTCCTGGAATGGGTGCAATTAAAATGGTTGATGAGCATGATGAAATTATTATTGAGTGTATTGGTGGAAAGATGGGAAGAGCTAAAGGAGATATTCCTTGTGTTAGATGGCAAGTTATCAAAGTAAATGATCAATCCTTAAATGCACTTATTAGAGGAAAGATTGAGAAAGGACGAAGATGAGTAGTGACATTAAACTTTTTAATCGATGGGACACTTCTGCTATTAGTGTTACCGATCCAGGTTTACAAGATTATATTAATATTAAACCGATTATTATTCCACGAACTGGTGGAAGAAATATTGGAACACAATTTTGGAAGAGCAAAAATAACATTGTTGAACGTTTAATTAACAAACTTATGATCCCAGGGCATAAAGGGAAAAAACATAAGCTTACTTCTGGACATTGTGGTGGAAAAGGAACTACCGCATATGCTATTGTAGAAAAAACATTCACTATTATTGAAAATAAGACTAAGAAAAATCCAGTTGAAATCTTTGTTAAAGCTGTTGAGAACGCTGCTCCTAGAGAAGAAATTACCACGATTGAATATGGAGGAGCACGATATCCTAAAGCTGTAGAATGTGCACCACAGCGAAGAGTTGATTTTGCATTAAGATTGATGGTTCAAGGTTCATATGCTGCTTCTTTTGGAAAGAAAAAGTCTATTGAAAATGCACTTTCTGAAGAAATTATCAAAGCGTATATGATGGATCAAGGTTCTGCAGCATTGTCTAAAAAACTAGAGTTAGAAAGACAATCTGATGCTTCTCGTTAATTGTATTATTATTGTCTCTTATTAGTTACACTTAAAAATCACCCAAACCTTTATAAATCTCTCGATAGATAAAGAGAAGAAAGATGAGTAAATCTAGCCCTTCTCAAGAAAAGAAAGAACCTGAACAAATTAAACCAGGATTTGAACTTCCAAAACCAACTCCAGAGCAACAAGAAAAGTTCTCTAAAGTACAAAAAGAATTAGATTCTTTCAAAGATAAATGTCTTGCAAAACGTACAGATATTACTGGAATGTCACTCCTCCCATCACTACAGCCACGAGCTGGAGAAACAATTAATCCTAATGAAGTCCACATATTTGTTCTTATTGATGATGAAAAAGTTGAAGGAATAGCAAAAGGAGATCTCATTGTGAAAAGCACTGATGAAACCAGTAAAATTGCGAAAGAAATTAATGAAAATTTTAAACCACAGGTTATGCTTATTTCTGAATTAAAAGAAGCCTGTTTTGATGCAAAACATGATATTATACAAATGGTTGCAACATCTGCAATATTTTATGATAGAGGTTTACTTTCCGCATTGAAAGTTGCTGAATTACATAAAAATATGGCTATAAAGAAGTTTGAAAAATATGTGGTAAGTTATATTGCAGTTGGTTCCCTCTTCAGAGGAGATGCTGCACCAAATGATATTGATGTTGCGATTGTTATAGATGATACTGATGTTAAAAAAATGTCTCGTTTTGAATTAAGAGATAAGCTAAGAGCGATTATAATTAATATGGGTTATGAGGCGTCACAAATTACTGGAGTAAGAGCACAGTTTCATATTCAAACTTATATTCTTACAGATTTCTGGGAGAATGTCAAAGATGCAAATCCAGTTATTTTTACTATGTTGCGAGATGGTGTTCCACTCTATGATCGAGGTGTGTTCATGCCTTGGAAACTTCTCTTACAAATGGGAAGAATCAAACCTTCTCCAGAAGCAATTGATATGAATATGGAAATAGGAGACAAGCTTATTGATAGAACTAAACAAAAACTTCTATCTGTTGTGGGAGAAGATCTCTTTTATGCTGTAATGAATCCGACACAAGCAGCATTGATGTTGTATGGAATACCACCACCAACACCTAAAGAAGCAGTTAAGTTAATGGAAGAAATATATGTCAAAAAAGAAAAATTATTAGAAAAAAGATATGTGGATATTCTTGAAAAAATTAGAAAAACATTCAAAGATATTGAGCATGGAGACTTGAAAGAAGTTTCTGGAAAGGATATTGATAAATTGCTTGCAGATTGTAAAGATTATTTAGAACGAATTAAAAAACTCTTTAAAGAAATTGAAGAAAGAAATGAAAAAGAAGCAATAATAGAAATACATAGCACTGCATTGAATCTTACAAGAGATCTCCTTACAGAGTTAGGAGTGAAAGATATTACTGTTGCAAAACTTCCACAACTGTTTGAAAAGCATGTGTGTGGAGCAGAAAAAATCCCTTTAAAATTTCATAAAGACCTTTTAGAAATAATCAAAGCTAAAAAAGATTATGATGCTAAGAAGCTCTCTAAACAAGAGGTTAATAAAGTGCGAAGAGAAGCACGAGAGTATATTAGAACAATATTAGATATTCTTGATAGAAAAAGAATGATAGAGTTAAGTAAAGCCAAATTATATTTTAGGTATGGAGAAAAATTTGGAGAAGTGACTTTCCTCAAAGATCTTGCTTTTATTGTTAAGGATACGAGTAAGAGGGATGAAATATTGATTGTTAATTTCGATAAAGATGGAAGTTTACAAAATCCTAAAAAAAGTGATGCAAATGAGTACGAAAAGTATATAAAGAACATAAAAATGCCTCATGATAAGATCCTAACATTAAGGACTATGGAGTCCTTGAGAGATATTGTTGGAGAACAAGTAGAAATCATATGGAAGGCATAATTAATAATTTCAGACGAAGCAGAGCTCATCAAGAAACAAGACACCTTATCATTAGTATGGAAAGTGTTGATTCTCGAGAGAAGGCTTTCACTTTTGTTGGAAAGAAAGTAGTCTTTAAGACAGAAACTGGAAAAGAAATTGTAGGAGAAGTAAGAAGTGCACATGGAAATAATGGGTGCATTCGTGTTATTTTTGAACGTGGACTTCCAGGACAAAGTTTAGGAACAAAAGTACAGGTGGAATAAAAATGGGCGAGAGAAAGTTTAAATGTTATAGAAAAGTTAAGAGAGCATATACAAGAAAATCACGATATAAAGTTAAAGGTTATATTAAAGCCGTTCCTACAAATAAATTAGTTAAATTTAATTTTGGAGATAATAAACGAGAGTTTGCTCATAAAGTCTATTTAGTTTCTAAAGATAAAATTCAAGTGCGACATAATGCATTAGAATCTGCACGTACTTCTGTAGTCAGAAGATTAACTAAGTCTTTAGGAAAAGATTATCACTTTCAAATTCGTGCATATCCCCATCATGTTCTTCGAGAAAATAAGATGATTACAGGAGCTGGAGCTGATCGTATGCAAACTGGTATGCAGCGTTCTTTTGGAAAGGCTATGAGTCTTGCTGCACAGTTAAATAAAGGTACAGCAATTTTTTGTGTCTATTGCAACAAAGAAGGTATAGCCCATGCACGAAAAGCATTGCAATCTGCAAATCCTAAATTGCCTGGACGATCTGCTGTTGAAGTGGATACGAAGTAAAGTCTTAACTTAAGGAGAATTATACATTGAAAGCAAAGCTATTTAAAAGATAAACCCCTTATATAAAACATGAAAAGGAGACTGGTCTGTTTGTTCAATTTTAAAAACTCTTTTAAACTTAGACCAAGAATTACGTAAAATGGAGACAGAAGTTCTTCTGAATGATAATTCCGCTTATGTAAGAATAAAGATAAATCATTCTCGAGAAAATAAAGCAAAAGGATTCTATTTGCTTATGACTAATGGGAATACGTATTCTGATAAAAAAGATGAATTTATAGTGGAAAAGAGATTTCTCAAGTTATTAGAAGATAAGGGGATACAATGTGAAGAACTTTCTTTGAACGAAGATGACGCACTTCAAAGTTGATATACAAGTACCATTAACTTATAACCCTAAAAAAGGGGAAAAAACTGGAGAAAAAATACCCGAAGAATATTTCTTTGAGACTTATGAAGAATTATTGGAAATGGCTGGAGGAATAAGTACAAGTAATATTCAAATTATGGGTTCTTGGTTGCATCCAGAAACAAAAAGAAGATATAATGATAAAAGTATAGTTTTTTCAGTAGTAGTTGAGTCTGAAGATAAAATGACTTTAACAAATGTTCCAAAAATAAAAAAACTAAAAGAGTATAAAGAAATTCTAAAAACAAGGTTTAAACAAGAACAAATATTTATGATAGCTACACGTTGTACTTGGATTTAAAATTTAAAAATGGCTTCCTCTAATACATGGAAAAGAGATTCTATCCATTAAGGAAAGAAAATAGCCTTCTTTTTCATAAGTCATATCATATTCAGGGAAATATAATCGCATCCCCATATGTGAATGAAGATCCTTTCAAATATTTGCCATAAAAA
>CAYHUV010000043.1:0-8874 GCA_964359695.1 Candidatus Woesearchaeota archaeon | reverse complement strand
TAATTGGAGAATTCCAAAAGGATTATCCAACTTTGATTCCAGAAGCAAAACATCCTGGTCAAATTATTTTTGATACTCCTTTTGGTGTACTCATACGTACTTTTATATTTTCTCTAAAAGGAAAGAGCGAAGATACAAAACAATGTATGAAAATTCTCACAAGAATAGAAAATCCTTGGGAAATTATGAAACAAGAAAGTTCTCGAGGAAAATTTATTTGGGGGCACTATTTACAAATGGAAAAGAAATATCAAAAGACTTTAGAAGAAGCTATGAAAGTTAAAACTAGAGGGAAGATTATTCTCTATACTTATCCTTCCAGCCAAGATAGTTTTACTAGTCTTATTTCCAATGAGCTCATTTATAAAAATCCAGATAAAATTGTTATTATTGCAAGAATTAAAGATGATAAGATTATTATGAGCCTTCGTTCAACAAAGATAGAATTACCCTCTATTATTCAAAAAAGTCTTGAGGGATTAGAAGGTTATGGTGGAGGGCATGATCTTGCATGTGGAGCAAATATAAAAAATGAAGACTTTGGAACTTTTATGACCAGATTAAAAAGACTAGTCACTATAGCGAGCAAAAAAAAATGAAAGCTCCTTATCTCTTAGATTGTTACACAAAAGAATTTGATGCTAAAGTTATAAAAGTCAAAGATGGAGTTTTCATTATTTTAGACCAAACTTATTTCTACCCAACAAGTGGTGGCCAGCCATATGATATGGGGACTATTACTTCTAATGGAAGTACATACAAAGTTGTTTTTGCAAAAAAAGAAGAAGATGAAGTTATTCATGAAGTTACTGATATTGGCTTAAAAGAAGGAGATATTATTCATGGAATAATTAATTGGGACAGAAGATACATTCTAATGCGCTATCACACAGCTGTACATATTCTTTCTGAGACTATTTCTCGTGCAACTGGTGCTCTTATTACAGGCAATCAACTTGAAATAGATAAAGCCCGTATTGATTTTTCTTTAGAAAATTATGATAAAGATAAAGTTTTAGAATATATTGCACAAGCAAATAAAACTATTAAAGAAGCACACCCTATTCATTTGTCTTTGCTTCCAAGAAAAGAAGCTGAAGCAGTTTTAGGAGAAAAAATGACTTCTCTTGCAAAAGGTTTTTCTGAAAACATTCAAGAAGTTCGTATTGTAGACATTGAAGGATTCAGTAAAGAAGCATGTGGTGGTACACACTTAAAGAACACTTCTGAAGTTGGTGAAATTCACTTTGTAAAGGCAGAGAATAAAGGGAAGAATAATAGAAGAATTGTGATAACCATCTCTTAAAGAAAAACTAACAAAATAACCAATCCTAATAAACAACCCAAACTTACATATGGCATTGCAGGATAATACTTTTTCTTCTCTCCTTTTACAAATAAAGCAAGCAAAAGTAATCCAGCACAGAAAGGAATAATATACGTTCTCCAGTCTAATAGTTCTAAATTAAAATTAATCATAATTACTGCAGAGAATAATAGAGGAAAACCAATATCCCCTCCACCTAGCAAAGCAACATTTTTTTCATAAGGAATAAGTAGCCCAGCAAAAACTTTTGCTTCTCCTTGCGACTTTGCAAGCTTAACCATATGTGCTGTTTTTCGTACTGCAATATAGTCATACACGGAAATAAGAACAAGGAGGATAGAGATAGAAATTAAATTCAATAAAGGAACAAAGATTGCTGCTAATGCTCCATAGATAAAAAGTTCCGTAAGATTATGAATGATTGCATTTGGCTTGAAAATTCTCCAGAGAGAAAGAACAAACGCAAAGACTAAAGCAACTGTAGAAGAAAAAAACACACCAAAACTAATTACCAATGTTAAAAAAATGCTTAAAAGAAACCAAATCTTCCAAATCATAAACAATCTAAAGTGTAAAAGAATAAGTGCAATACCTGTAGCAATAAGAAGAATCAAGAATAAAGAGATGTAAGAGGTTTGTGGATCCATTGCAGGTCTTTCAATCCCTAAAGGCAGTGCTTGATCTTGTTGTATATAATGCTGTGTCACGATTAAACCAATGATTTGTGCAAGAAAAAAGAGGAGTAATAATAAACAAATGACCCAGAAACGATGCTTCATGTCTAAACAAAAGTCTTCCAATTATAAAAACTTTCCTTCTTCTACCTTGTTTTTTTAACATCCCTCAAAACCTGCTTTAGTTACTACTGTAATGAGACAAGCTTTAGAAAACTATATAAGTCAGCACTTTTTCAAAACAAGAAATGGAAGATCTCACACGAAGAAGATTTTTAACTAGCCTTGGAATAGCAGGTGTTTCGGCGAGTTGTTGTTCAGGCCTAAGAACACTCTTTGCAACACATAAAGATCTTTTTGAAAAGTATCCTTTAGCCTTAGATATCTCATTACAATCTAGTTTTCAAGGAAGAATAACTGGATTATACAGCACGACCTATGAATTAGAAAAAAGAATACAAGAATATGATGCTGTTGCAGCATTTTTTCAGCAACCAGTAATTGTGTTAAGTGAGGGAAAAGGGACAGAAACAGAAAGAATGCATATACAAAAAATGGAAATGGTGTATCATACATGGCTACGTGATCTCTTTCTTTTTTCAGAACATTCTCTTCTCCTTAGTCCAAGGATATTTTCAGATGCAACAGGACCATTGAATGGAAATCTCTATCACAGAACAAAACAAATAGAAGATTCTGCAGCATATCTTGCAGAGAAAGAAGGAGTTACTCTTGCTGTTGCTCCATGTCCATTTGAAGGTGGTCAGGTTCTTAAAGCAGGAAATCACACGCTCGTTCCAGAGTTTTGGAATGATATTCGAAATCTTAAAGTCCTTGCACTTATGAAGCCAGATGTATATGAGAGAATACAGACAGAAGAAGACATCCTTCACTTTTATGAACAGGTCTTTGGCCCAATACTTTTTGTTCCAAATTATTTTCAAGAGTTTGCTACTTTTTCAGGTCACCTTGATACGTATATTACTCCTATTTCAACAGATACTCTTCTTGTTGGTGACATAGGTCTTGCAGATGAGATTATTTCTGGTGAAAGTTCCTCAATTATTAGAGAATTTGAAGCATCTCTAGAAGAGAAAGTTGAACTATATCCTCCTAAACAAGGACCTGTGATACTAAGAGATGTTGATCTAGAGCTTAAAAGAACCTTTAATGATGTGCTTGATCAGGCAGCAGACTTTCTTTCTCAAAGATATAGTGTGAAAAGAATTCCTTTTGCTCTGATTCAAATGGGTTATGAACCTGCTTTTTTGAGCTATAATAATGCACTCCTTGAAGATGCTACAAAAAAAGCCCTTGTTCCACAGTTTGGACTTGCTTGTCTTGATAGCGAAGTCACTTCTGCTTTTGTTTCAGAAGGTTATAGTGTGAAAAGCATCGATACGACAGAAGGAATCTTTCGAAAGTCTGGACCACACTGTATGTATTTAGAAAGAAGAAAGCTGTAAATTATTCTTTTCACAGCAAACAAAAAGATATTTAAAGAAACAACTCTTGTAAAAGTTACAATGTCAAAAGAGGATTTTATTAGAATAGATAATATTACTAAAACATTTGGCAAACAAATTGTTCTGAACAATCTCAGTCTTTCTATTCCATATCAAGGAATTTTTGGTATAATGGGCCTTTCAGGCTGTGGAAAAACAACTCTTCTAAATATTATTATAGGATTCTGGCATCCTAATAATGGCTCTGTTTATTATAATGGGATTAATATTCGCGAACATCAACGTATAATGAATCAACTCTTTGGTTTTGCCACTCAAGCAGGCTCTGTTTATCCTAAACTTACAGTGGAAGAAAATCTCAAATATTTTGCTCGACTTTATAATATGAAACCAGAAGATATTAAACAACGTATAGAAGAACTTTTAAAATTAGTAGAGCTAGAAGATTCTAGGCATGTTATTGCACAAGAACTCTCTACAGGTATGTACCGCCGCTTAGACATTGCTTGTTCCATGATTCACAATCCAAAAGTACTCATCCTGGATGAGCCTACTGGTAATCTCGATCCTGTCCTAAGAAAAAAACTTATGGCTTTGATAAAGAGAATTGATGATAACGGAACAAAGGTCATTATTACTTCTCATCTTTTAGGAGAAATTGAGAAAATTTGTGATACTCTTGCTATTATTCATCATGGAAAAATTTTAGAGATTTGTAGTCCTGATGAACTTAAAGACAAATACACAAAAGATCAAATAATCAAAATAGAAACTAAAAAGAAAAGCTATGAAAATCTTATTATTCTTCTAAAAAAAGCAGGAGTGAGGAATATCTTTCAAAAAGATCGTTATATATACATTTATACTAGGGATCCAGAAAAAATTCTTATAACCATTCTTTCTTATGTCAAGTCAAAGTCAGATCAATTAATCAACGTTGAGGTAAGCAAACCTTCTATTGAAGAAGTTTTTGAAGCTGCAACGAGAAAATGATGGGTTTTATTAAAAGATTAACTGAAAAAAAAGAAGAAATAGTTGCAAAACAAGTATCTCCTATGCCTGTACAACCAGATGTTTTTGTAGAAAGACCACCAATTAATCCATTATTCAAATTATTTTATATTGTAACCAAAAATATTAAACTTCTTATTCGTTCAAAAGTTTCTGCATTAATTTTTATTTTTGGGCCTTTACTAATTATCACTCTTGTTGCTTTGGCATTCAATACTTCAACTCTCTTTGACTTGAATATTGCAACTTACTCTGGATCATACTCAACTCTTTCAGACTCTATTATTACAAATCTTTCTGATAGTCAGTATAATATTCTCAAAATGAACTCAGAAGAAGAATGTATAGATTCTGTAAAATCTAGTGACTTCCAAGTGTGTGTAATTTTTCCAATAAATATGGTTTTGGATAATAGTGCAAATAATATTGTAAAGATTTATGTTGACAATTCCCGTCTAAATATAGCCAATCTAATCTCAAGTCAGATTTCAACAAAAGTTTCAATAGAAGCTTCTGCCTTAAGTTCAGAGATTGTAACAAATATTTTAACGATTATGGATAGTACTAATACTAAAACACTTCAAACACAAGCAGTTATAGATGCAGTTATTGCAGATAATGAAGAAGCTCAATCTGGTGTAGCTGATCTTTCTACTGATCTTAGTGCAGTAGACTTTAGTTATAGCAGTTTAGATACAAGCTCTATTGATTCAAAACTAGGCTCTTTAAAAAGTGTCTATAACATAACTGAGTCAGATTTTTCTAGTATTACCAGCCTTATTGATAGTTTAGAAGGAAATTACAATTCTTTGAGTTCAAAATTGGATAGTAATAAAGAGTCTGTTGCTTTAGTTAGTGCTAGTGCCTCAGGCATAACTGCAAAGCTTGGCTCAGAAAAAACTTCTCTTAAAGAAGCTTCAGACTCACTTAAAACCATTTCAGAGAATATCAACACAATCAAAATAACCAATGTTGCAAGTATTGTTTCTCCTATAAAAACAACAATTGAACCTATTAGCACAGTAAATAGTTATCTTCTCTATATTCTTCCTACAATTCTTGTCCTTTTAATTATGCTAGTTGCTCTTTTAATGAGTTCAACAAGTATTATTACAGAAAAAGAATCTAGAGCTTACTTTAGAAACTTTATCACTCCAACAAATGAATTCCTTTTTATGGCTGGCGAATTCCTCAGCAATTTTATTATTCTATCCTTTCAGATAACAATTCTCCTAGGAGTTTTATATTACTTTTTCAGCGCAACTCTTGGATGGCAAACCTTCATTATGGCGGGGTTTACTCTCTTAGTAACTGGCTCATTTTTTATTCTTTTAGGAATGTTATTGGGCTATATTTTCAATACAAAACAAACAGTAACACTTGCTGCAATCTCTGCTGCAATGATCATGCTTTTCTTTTCTAATACGATTTTACCATTAGAAACTTTGTCCAGTTATACAAGAAACCTTGTTCAATATAACCCATTTATTATTGGGGAAACAATGCTAAAAAAAGTGCTTCTTTTTGGTTCTGGTATAGGGGGTATAACAGAACCACTTTATTTGCTTATAGGCATCAGTATTATCACCCTTATTGGTGCAATTATTGCACGAATCTTCTCAAAAAGATACTTTAATACAGGGTAGTATTTACTAATCCTTAGTAGTGAAATAAAAGATAGGTTTATAAACCTATCCTAGTTTTCAAATACCAGGTGAAAGGAGATAAAATGATTGTAAACGAGGAATTTTTAAAAAAATTAAGATCATCTTTTGATTTAAACATATATGAAGTAAAAGTCTGGACAGCATTACTTTCAAGAGGTATAGCTGCTGCAGGTGAATTAGCAGATATTTCTGGTGTTCCAAGATCTAGGTCTTATGATGTCCTAGAAAATTTAGAAAAAAAAGGTTTTATAATAATGAAATTAGGAAAACCTATTAAATATATTGCAGTTAAACCTGAAGAAATTTTAAAAAGAATTCGTAAAAAAGTACAAGAAGATGCAGATGTGCAGCTCATTATACTTGAAAAAGTCGATGATACTGATATCTACAGAGAAATTGAACTTCTCTATAAACATGGTATTGAAAAAGTTGAACCATCAGAACTTTCTGGGGTCTTAAAAGGTAGAAAAAATATCTATGATCATTTAAAAACACTTATTACAAATGCTGAAAAATCTGTAATTATTATGACTACAGAAAAAGGTCTTGTACGAAAGGTAGATCTTCTCAAATCAGTCATCAAAAAAGCACGTAGTAATGGTGTAAAGATCAAAATTGTCGCTCCTGTAAAAGAACTTTCTTTCATTCCAAAGGAAATACGAGATGCAGTTGAATTACGCGCATCAGATGAAAATACTCGAGCAAGATTTATTCTTGTGGATAGTAAGGAATTACTGTTTATGCTGGCTGATGATCAAGATATACATGAAGCATATGATATAGGTATCTGGGTTAGAACTCCTTACTTCACTCAAGCTCTAAACCAAATGTTCGAACTTGGATGGAAGGGTTTAAAAAGATTATAATTTTTATTTTTTTATATGTATAGGGACTACAAACAAACTTTTTCTTATGAAGCTCATGGAGAGTTTGCACTTCCTAGGGATATTTCTCTTCAAGAATTTATTACAGGAGCAAAAGATCTTCTTGATATTATTAAGCAACACTATGAATTAATAGAGAATTCTCCAGAAATGAGAGAGAGGGTTATAATTGATGGGAATAATTATAATCTCAAAGAAGTTGAGAAAAAAGCCGGCACAAAAGATATTTTTAATTTTTCTGGAGAAATTCCATTTCATACACATAAAGCCAGAGGGACAATTCGAACAGGAATAGCAAAAGTGTCTAAAGGTAAATATATTGCGCAAACAATAGGAGGTTTAAGTTTAAGCATAATCCCTCCTTTTGAGGTTCTTTCAACGGAAATAAATCCACTTTGGTCTCTTACAAGCCTTGTTCCAAACTTACTCATAACTGCTCCTGGCGTGTATGGTCTATATCGAGAGGAAAGAAGACAGAGTATAAAGACACTCGAACTGGAATTACACGTTCTAGGAAAAAGAAGTACACACACAGGTCAAGTTGAGAATCTTTTAAGATATCTACAAGACTATAGGATTTAGCTCCCAAAAGCCTTAAAAAGTTCTCTTTTATCTTTATAGCTATGCAAGAGCTTATACGCAGTCTTCATCCATTAGAAAGAAAAGTCCTGCCTTTCTTGAAAAATAATATCCTCTTTGAAGATCTTATTAAACTAACTCATTTACAAGATGCAGAAGTCATGCGTGCAATTCAATGGCTAGAAAATAAAGAAGCACTTAAAATTAAAATAGAAATAAAAGAAACAGTAATCCTTGGGGAATTAGGAAAAAAATATTTCTCTGAAGGTCTTCCAGAAAGGAGACTCCTTGAACAATTAAAAAAGAAGAAGCTAATCCTTGCTGAAGTGAAGCTTGAAAAGGAAGAAATCAGCATTGCTCTTGGAGAACTCAAAAAGAAAGCTGCAATAATTATTGGAAAAGAATTAGAGATTACAGAACAAGGAAAAAAACTTCTAGAAAAGGAATTTCCAGAAGAGAAATTTCTCAAAGCTCTCCCAAAAAGCCAAAAAGAGCTTACAGATGAAGAAAAACTTGCTTTTGAAAACCTAAAAAAAAGAAAAGATATTATTCAAGTAAATTTAGAAAAAATACGAACTATTACTCTTACTAGCCTAGGAAAAAAATTAAGCAAAGAAAAAATTGACGTAGAACTTATTGAAACTCTTACACCAGAATTACTTAAACAAGGGAAATGGCAAGGGAAATATTTCAGAAAATATGACGTCAAGATCAACGTGCCAAAAATCTATGGTGGAAAAAGACAACCTTATATGGAATTTTTGAATAAGATCAAACTTCAACTTGTACAACTAGGTTTCAAAGAAATGTCTGGTCCTTTAATAGAAACAGAATTTTATAATTTTGATGTTCTTTTCCAACCACAAGATCATCCAGCACGGACATGGACGGATACTTATCATTTAAAATATCCCACACATGGAAAACTTCCTAATGATTTAGTCGTTAACAGAATCAAAAATGCCCATGAAGAAGGTGGAAGAACAGGCTCTACAGGATGGGGCTATAAATGGAACCCAAAAATTGCAATGCAGCTTATGCCTAGGGCACATGGAACTGCAGTTTCTGCTCGTCAAATGGTAAAAGGTATAGACATACCTTCTAAATATTTTACAATCTCAAGAGTTTATCGCCCTGATGTTCTTGATGCAACACATCTTATTGAATTCAACCAGCTTGATGGTTTTGTTACTGATCCATCTATTAGTTTTCGAACTCTTTTAGGAATGCTAAAACTATTTGCAACAGAAATTGCTGGTGCAGAAG
>CAYHUV010000042.1:0-9141 GCA_964359695.1 Candidatus Woesearchaeota archaeon | reverse complement strand
TAAAGCTGTATCTGTCAAAAGAACGGTAACAGTAAGTAGTGGGACAACTTTAGCGCCAGCATCCGAAACAACATCCGAAACAACATCTGAAACAACATCTGAAACAACATCCGAAACAACATCTGAAACAACATCCGAAACAACATCCGAAACAACATCTGAATCAGCATCTGAATCAGCATCTGAATCTGAATCAGTCAATCCATAAAATTAACTACGTTAGGCAAGACCTACCGCAGTTTTTATTTTTTAAATTTTATTGTATAGTATCTTTACTATGTCTTTATCAATCGGCAATGCTTGGACACAAACACACTTTTTCAAACACAAGGGAATACCAAGCTAATTCCGTTCTATTTTGAGGTTAAAATGCCTTCGCCATTGAAGCGTGGTATTGACTATGGGTTCAAGAAAGGGGAGCAATGGATTTTTACAACCATAAAATAGGGGTACTTTACACTCATAATGGCAAGATCCACTAAACAATCAAAAATTAACCAGAAAATATCCAAATCTATGCGAGAAGAGCGTCTTATGAGTGTCCCGAAGTTGAAAGACATGGCCAGCAGAGGTGAAAGACCAAAAAAGCAATATGAATACGCGGGAATTAGTGCTACGACCTACTATCGATGGTTACAAGAAAACCCTCAACTTCGGGACGAATTAGCCCAATTATTGACCGATTTTAGAAAAGCAAAAATAAAGGAAGCTGCACTTATTGGAGCTCCTGTTTCTGAGCAACGCCATCATGCTAACAAGATGACTGAAAAAGAGTATCACGATATCGTTGAAGCTGATCTAGAATTTGCTGAAGAAGTGGAAAGTGCACGTGAAAGTAATCTAAAACTATGGGCTAGAAGAAATATTGCTATATCCATTCAGGAAAAAGGTAGTGTGGCTGACTCTTGGCGCTACCTTGAACACATGGAGAAAGAAATGAATAGAACACGTCTTGTTGTTGAAAATGATGAAGATAAAGAGATCAACGAAGAAGATAAAGCTCTACTTGATGAGTATGAGGACAAGATTTATGAGAATATGCAAAAAAGAATTCGAAATTTAGATAAAAAGGGTGTACAATAGCGAATAATGAATTTCACTGATGGACAAACTTATATAATTATCAAGGATGTGATTACTGTTATTTTAACAGTATATGGGATGTATTTGGCTACTCGTGGTCTTTCCACATGGAGAGAACAAATGACGGGGGTTAAAAGTTTTGATACATTTTACAATCTTAATTACTCTCTATTAAAATTAAGAGAAGCAGTTAAACATGTAAGAAATCCTGCTATCTGGAACGCAGAATTTGACAGAGCTATTAAGTATGCAAAGAAAAAATATCCTGAAAGAATGGGAGATCCTGAGTTTGAAAAAAATTCTACTAAATATGTATATGAGATGAGATGGGAGAAAATCATAGATGCTTATACAGAGATAGAATCACATCAACTTGCTGCGGAAGTTTTATGGGGACCAGATATTGTAGTTAAGATTAAATCACTTAATGATAAAATAAATAAGTTGAGAATTGCTCTCGAACAATATTTATACCCCGATATAAGAGTAATGAAGCGAGAAGAAATTGATGATATTATTTACAATCGTGGTAATGATATAGAATATGATGATTTTGGAAAAGAAATAAATAAATACATAGAAGATGCCTCTAGTTTTATAAAAGAAAAATTAAAACATAGATAAAGTTTCAAAAAAACTATTGATTGGTGTTTGATTTTGTTTTTTTAACGGGGTGATGTTTGATTCTTTCGTCAAGAATAGCTTTCATCTCAGTTTTTAATTTAAGGTTGTCATTTTCAAGTTTTTTAAGACGAGGAATAAAATCATCTATAAATTTTATTGCTCCGATATCTTTATCTACTCCATAAAATAGATCCATCAGCCCCATAGCTATATTCCCTATTTCCCATAGATCAGTTTTTATCATACGTTCGTTTTTAATGTCAAAAAACGGGGTTTCGAATTTACCATTTTCTTTATTAAAATAAAAGTTATTATAGGCATAGATCA
Source organism: Candidatus Woesearchaeota archaeon (assembly GCA_964359695.1). Lineage (GTDB taxonomy): Archaea > Nanobdellota > Nanobdellia > SCGC-AAA011-G17 > GW2011-AR17 > JAGVZZ01. The sequence continues at coordinate 7,107 of CAYHUV010000042.1, read as the reverse complement.
GACTAGGGTGAGCAGTGGTTTGGTTTATTATATCTTTAAGTTGCTTCATGGAGCGCTGACCTTCTGGAAAATTATTTGTTAACCATTCATATCTTTTCCCTCTCAGCTCTTGTGGTGCATCAAGATATCCACTTTCATTTTCTTCGACAAAACCTTCCTGTTCTGGGTTAGCTATGGCATATGCAGCACATGCTCCAGCTTCTAGAGCCTGTCGTAGGTCCATCATAGATTGTATGTGGTGTAATCTCACGGTCGAGAACAGGGCAAGTGTTAGGTGTTTTCTTACTTGTGATAAAAAGGCGGCAAAAATATGCCTGCTTACATCTACTGATTTAGTAAAAGTTTGCAGTAGATCATTAAACTCTAAAGCATTAACGAAGTAATCACCATACTTTTCGGTGGCTTGTTTGGTAAGTTCATATTCGCTTTGAATAATATCGTCAATAGTATTTTGCTTTGGTGCCATATAAACATACTAACACCAATTTATTTCTCCGCAAATTCTTAAATTGAATCCTCGTCAAACAATAAACGCCAATTTGCCGAGAGGTGAGTAGTTTACAAGCAAATGCCACAATTATCCAATTCTAAGCCATAATCCCGCAGGTTACGCAACATGGCGAGCATGGTACCATCCTTGATCGCTGGTGGAGACTCAAAAAACGCAAAATTATGCCCCTATTGGAAAATAAGGAAGAAAATTAGGCGAATCCGTGAGTAAAATGACTCCCGAAGTAACTCACAAATTAAAATGGTATTTGCCATTGATCTAACGGTAAAAAATGCTTATACTTACACAGAAATATCGGAATCTACTTACTATGATTGGATGAAAAATAACCCCTTACTTTTGGAGTAAAAACTCTCATTTTTCCGACCAATTTTCTACAATCCAGATAACCAGTCTCCATATTCCATACAATGCCCAGCCAATGGCAAGCAACCCTGCAAGAATAAGTGCAGTCACTCCAACAAAAGGCCATGCACCTAGTAAAGTTATAAGAATTAGCAAAAGTAAGAGTTCCATATTTTTCTAATAATTTGATAAAGTATTTATTATAATAGTACCAAGTACAAAAACACCGATTGCTGTCCATATACCCCCAGATAAAGCAATAATACTTAAGACAATGACTATTGCCCATTTTATTTTGTTTCCAGTTTTATTTAGGTTTTGATTCCCTTCTTTTTTAGCAGTAGTTGTTTCTTTCTTGTCTAATAACTTTTCTATATACTCTAACAATTCGATGCTAGTTTTAAATTCATATTCTGATATACCGACATACTTTGGTGAGTCTTCTTTGAATAAGAAGTCATTAAATTTTTCTGCATACTCAAATTTTTTACCATACTTAGATTCCAATCTTTTTTCTTCTGGCAATTTCCAATACTCATTAATTTCTTTTTCTTCTAATTTATTAGGGGGTGGATACCATACATTTTTACCTGATTCACTTGTGTAAATTTCCAAACCATGAGTGTTCTCTTTAATAGCTTCCTCCACCCTTAAGACCCCTACTTTTATTTTTTCAACTGACTGTCTCAAAAATCTTCTGTAGTCTTCTTTTGAAATAATTTCTGGGTGTTTAGATAATATATAAAGATTAACTTCATAATTTCCAAGCAATGAAGCTTTGCTCCATTCAACTTCCTTTTTAAGATTTTTAATTCTGTCAGAGAATATGAGATCTTTCTTTTTGAGTTCTGATTCTAAAACTACGCCATCTTTTATAGAATACTCCAAAGGTGGCTCGTGTGAGCTTTCCAGCGTCCTCATATATATTTCTACAGGATTTGCAGAAATTTTATATTCAAATGTCTGATTGTTATAAAAACAATCATCTTTTATACTCTGGCTTACTTTGAACTTTTTATCTTCAGGATAAAAAGAGAAGTCGGTTGTATCAAATTCATCATCTATTACGATAGAGTTGTCCTCGTCGTAAATTTCTACTGTTTTCATTTAATTTTTTAGTCAGTCTTTGGTTAATAATGAGACGCAAAAAGTCCATCACATGGGTGAGAGCTTTCGCTCAATGATCCCAAGGCATACGAATGAGTCCCGCCGAACGAAGCACTATCCAAACAACCACCAACAAAACTCCAAGTATTTCCATATCTTTTTTTTATTAATCTTAAACTAATAATAAATTTACATGGCTTTAGATTTCCTAAACCCTGCATCTTTGGCTTCAATTTCTGTTGAAAAACATTTTTTCTTTTTCAACACCATACCTTTTATATATTTACTGCCCTTCAAGTGATAAATATGGCTAGTGTAATTACCCACTATCAAACAATTATTTAAATCCGCTCTTGTTTTGGGTATTCCAACAAAATAGTCACTGGTCACAGATGTTGACGGCAGAGTCTCATAATTATTTGGAGTAGGGACAGTATTCGTTATTGGACACCCGCTTGTGTACCCAAGATCACCACAAACATAACTGCCAGTATCAGATGGGCAAGAATGCCATCGGTGACACCCAGAACGATGTGCCGAAGCAGAAAAAGGTAAAACTAGTACTGCAAGTAACAGAGGAATCAATATTTTTTGTATTACTTTTTTCATATAATTTTATTCAAATAAATTTATTAAAATAATAACAATAACCCAAACTACAAATCCAATAACAGCAATTCCTGTAATAATTCCAATTATTTGCCATACTTTTTTTAATACTTTTTCCATATAATTTTTAATTACCAAGAATAACCTATTGCCCCACAGTTTCTATCAATAGAATCTAATGCTCCTTCTGCTGTATAACTACCTAACTGCCAGCCTTTAATATTAGCATCAATAATTGCTCTACAATTTTTTGGAAAACCCGTATCTCCATACATAATTGTTTTATTAGGGTCACCGTTTGCCTTACTTAAATAAAAAGCACCTATTATGAGAATAATAAATAATATAAGATATTTTTTCATTTAATTTTATTTAATCTTAATCTAATAATTGGTAGCAAAAAGTCCACCACTAGGTGATAGCTTTCGCTATCCATGCAAGTTTCCCTGCATGACCGATCAAGGTAGCCCCAATGGTGGGTTTTCTACTCTTGATCGGTTTTTCATAGTCCATACCTTAAGAAAACTTAAGGGTTAGGTCTCTATTAAATTATGAGTTTATACTACCACAAGATTGCTTAAAAATAAAGGGTTTGTTGGGATGTGAAAAATTGTTGAAACAATCACTAAAAAGTGCTATTATATAAGGATATTAAGATAAAAATACGATTAAAATTAAAATGAAAAAAACAGTAAATAATATAAAAAAAGCCCAAAAGAAAGACAGTGTAAGAAACAAAAGGAAAAATGAAGTAGAACAAATTGTGGATGCCTTTTATGATTTAGTTTCTAATTTAGATTTTCAAGAAAAAATCCAAAAGTATAGAAAGCAATTAAATATTCCTAGTAACGGCTTTCCTCTAAAATTTAGAGATAATGATCATTTAATTGAATTATTTTATGAACCGAGTCAATGGAAAGAAAGATTTCCAAGAGGATCGGGTTGGGCTTTAATTGACAAAGTTATGGAATTTTTAGTTCAAAAACTTGGTCAAGATTCCATTGGCTTGAGAGATATACTTAGGATATATTTTTTCCATAATGATATAAACATAGATATTCTTTATGAACTTGCGGAGAGACAAAATGTAGTTTCTGTGGAAGATAATATAAAAGAGTTGGAGTATTATGGACACAATCCAGTAGTACTTAAGAAATATTATGAGGACAAATATAAGAATTATCCTGTGTCTATTAGAGTAAGTCCATACGCTAGTAAAGAGCAATTGTTTTCATTTATTAAAAACAATTTGACTGCAATAAAAAAGATTCAAGGGAAGTATAGGATTTCAAATATAAAACTAGGCAAACTAAGAATCCGTAAAAATCAAGCTAATGACATAAATCTCTTTATTGCCGAAAATTACAATGAGGGTAATTGGATTTTATACGAAGAAATTAAGAAAAAATTTAAAGTAACAATGTCCCTATCTCAAATACGCTCTCGGAAAAATATTATTAAAAACAAATGAGTTGTATTAACTCCTAAGAGATAGCAAACCCGCCCGTTTTGGTATGAGATAAGGTTAATAATGACCTTATCTTTTTTATTATTTAACTTTTAGATACAAATCAAAATGAAAACAGATGAAAAACGTTATTTTAGAGACAGCAACTTTCAATTATGCAACTTCTTGTATGCTCAAGGGGAAAAGCTAGTAAATGTTGATTCGCTCGAAGGAGGTATAAAAGAATTTGTATTCGTTAAAGACGACAGGTTAGAAGAACTTAAGGAAAAATTTCTATTTGGAGACAAAGACGATCCAGACTTAATGGTTCAGGTGAAAGTTTATGAGGAGGCTCGCCGACAACTCCTTTCCTTTATAAAAGATAATGGATTCGGCAGGAAGTTTTAACTTATTAGATTAAATTGAGATAAAAATATGACAATCATAGATAAAAATGAAGAAAAAATGTTTCACCCATCTTTAGATATTAAAGATAATATATTGGTGCTTGGTTTCAGAATTAAAAAAGAAAAAGATAAAGAATCAGACTTATTTTTTATAAATACAAGCGATGGATATATCACAACAGAAACAACAGAATTTATTGACAAAGAACAAACTTTTTCTATTGAAAAGAAAAAGCGAGTGCTCTCTAAACTCTCGCAGAAATGGGGCGTAGATAACTTGAATAAACTCCTTGAAGCACTTCAAAACCCATTAGATAAATTCAATGAGATAGAACTGTATCAAAAAATAAAAGATAATCTTAAAAAATATATAGAATTAGAAGAAGAAGTGGACTATACAATTCTCACTGCTTGGACTATGGGAACTTATTTTTTCCCCACCTTTAGTGCATACCCATATTTACATATAAAAGCCCCTAAAAGCTCTGGGAAAAGCCAATGCCTTAATTTGCTCTCCCATACTGCTTTTAATGCTGTAAAAACCCGAGCAAGCCTTCCAGCCCTAAGGGACACAGTTGATGCCTTGCGTGGAACATACCTAATGGATCAAGCTGATGCCTTACATAGACCTAATATGGAGGATTTCCTTGACATACTTACTGATTCATATAAACGAGGAGGCGGAAGTATATGGAAAATGATAGCAAATAAAAACACTTGGAATCTTGAAGAATTTGAAGCATATAGCCCTAAAGCTTTTGCTTCCATAAAAGAGCTTCCTGAAGATTTAAGAGATAGATGTATTGTTATTCCTTTAATAAAAAGTAATAAAAACTACCCTCCGATAAATGAAGAAGATGGGATTTGGAAAGAAATAAGAAGTGGACTATATACTTTTCTTATTAGGCAATTTGTATATGTCGGTCAAATGTATTTTCTTAAAGAAACTGAATACAAAATAAACAATGAAATTTTTGGAAGACCTCTTGAGTTGTGGCTACCAATTGAAAGTATTCTTAAAAGCGTATTCGTTAAAGAAGAAGAGATTGAACTGGCTAAAAAGCGTTTTCTGTCCCGATATGAATTTGCAAGCTATCAAACTTCTGAAATTGAAGTTGCCGTTATTGAAACTATCATTTCACTAATGAAAGACAAACTGGAAATAATTTTGAGACCGAAAGAAATAGCACAGAAAATAAACACCGAATTATTTGATGAAGACGATAAATTTATCTTTGCAAGCCAAAAACAAAAATCAACCATTGTCGGTAGAGCAATAAATAAATTTAATCTTGCTACACAAAAACTGGGGCGAGATAGTCATGGGGAACGCTACCTTTTTTCAAAAGAACATTTAGAGAAAATTCACAAAGGATACTTTAATCAAAATATACCAAAATTAGATACACCAACATACACAGAAGAAAATGCCAAAGATATTACTGGTTTATTTTAGTGAATCATAAAGTGTAGCTTTCAAAAAATGTATCAGCTCATACACACCACATCAAATATACACACGAACATTCATAATAATTATATTGAATTATAAAGATAAAAATAGAAATGTATGTTTATGTATGAAAAATAACGAATTAGAAATAAAATGAAACTCAGACCAAAAAAGAATAAAAAAGATCCAATAGTTATTTATGAGTTCTTGGAATCGGAAACAGGGGATAAAGAGAATGAGTTAAATATAGCTTTTGATATTCTTTTTGAGGAAGTTCTTAAAACACAAAAATCTACTAAAGAGTTATCCACTTTATAATTTGACATCTATGTATAACTAGGAATATAATGATATTATGGAATTTCTTACAAATGACGAAGTTGCAAAAAATTTACGAGTTCACCCTCGCACGATTGATCGTTGGCTTAAGCGAGGCATGCTTAAGGGCTATAAACTTGGAAAAGGTAAGACTGCTTTATGGCGAATATCAAAAAGTGATTTCAAAAGTTTTTTAGAGAAACATAAAAACAAATGATTGAAGATATAAAAAATAAAAAAGAAATTAAGTTTGTTTGCTTCTATGAAAGGGTTTCCACCTCTGGTCAAGAAGAAGCTCAGACCATACAGAATCAAGATATGGTATTAGAAGAACTTGTAAAGAAAAATGGTTATATGGTTGTAGAAAAATATATTGATGAGGGCTGGAGTGGCGATACTTTAATCCGTCCAGCACTTGATAGACTGCGAACAGATGCCAAAAAGAAAATGTGGGAGGCTGTAATTGTTTATGATCCCGATAGACTAGCAAGACGATATTCATATCAAGAGTTGGTAATGGACGAATTGCGAGAGGCTGGTGTTGAAGTGATATTTATTACAGTTTCATCTCCGAAAAATTCTGAGGATAAAATTCTTCATGGTGTCAGGGGTTTATTTGCGGAATACGAACGGGCAAAAATTGCTGAAAGATTTAGACTTGGAAAATTGCGAACCGTAAAAGAAGGACATGTAATTGCTAATGCTCCATATGGCTACAAATATATTCTTAAAAATAGAGAAAACGGTATTTTGCATGGATATTATGAAATCGTCGAAGACGAAGCAAGAGTAATGCGAATGATATTTGATTGGGTTGCCAATGAAGGGGAAACTATACGAGGCGTAATAAGGAGGTTGAAAGTATTGGGAATCAAGCCACGCAAAAGCAAGAAAGGTGTTTGGAGTACAA
>CAYHUV010000041.1:0-9143 GCA_964359695.1 Candidatus Woesearchaeota archaeon | reverse complement strand
CACCTGAAGGGATAGAGACATATGCAGGAGCTAAAAATAGAAATGTAGATCCAATAATCTTGAGAACTATTCCTAAAATCAGGCCCCACCAAAAGACATGAAAGCTTGCTGCTAAGCCAAAAGCCATTGCAACAAATTTATGACCAAACTCATGAAGAACCACTGCAGGTGTTGCAATCATAGCTGCAAAGAGAAGATGTTCCCAGGAAAATTTCTTCAAAGAAAAAGGATCTTCTTTAAGTTTGGGAATGTAATCTGAGAAGATATAACCCAAAGCAAAAGTGATAATTATTAATTGAATAATTTCTGCAAGACTCAGGAAAGCCATATTTGTAAAAAGCCTGAAAAGTTTAAATACTTATTTGTTTACTTTTTTACAATGTTTTTCCTTATTCCCTTGGCCGCATTTTTAGGTTTGCTTGGAGGATTTTGTCTACACAAGTTTATTCCCGAAGAAGAAGAGCAGATAAAACCTTATCTTTTTTATGCAGAAAAAATAATTTTAGCTTTGCTCATTGTTGTTATTTTTTATGAAAGTTTTACTTTTTCTCTGCCTGTGATCCTTTTTTTGTTAGGAGGGATTGTTGCAGGATTTCTTTTTTCTGAAACATATATGTATTTTGGTTTTGCACTTTTAAGTTTGACTTTTCTTCCGGCAGTGCTTGTTTTTCTGTATGGTTTAACTCAGTATAAGAATCTTTTTTTCAAAGGGATATTTTTCCTGCCATTTCTGTTTTTGATTTTATCTATTGAAACAGGATTTTTCCAGATGTTCGCTGCAGGTGCATTGGGAGTTTTATTGTTTCGTAGCAAATGAACATCCAACGAAGCTGAGCTCAGGAGCATTTTTACCCTCTGATTGGAATAAATGCTCTTACAACTAACCTTTTTTCTTATAGAATATATACTTTATAGGGATTAGCTTATTATCCTATTGTATCTTATATACTTCTTAGCATTATGGGAGGTGCTATAAATGAAAACACTATTGATATTAGGAACACTTATACATGAAGGGCCTATAATTTCTTTAAATATGAAACTGCCTTCTTTCGCGGAGAGATTTATACTAGAACCGGAAAAACAAAGAAACTTAGAACATGTCCTTGGAATGCAATGGAAAGAAAAACAAACACAAATAGAAAAAGATTTTGTTATAGAAAAGTATGAATATACACTTATAAAAAAAGAAAATTATGAATTTTTTCTCTTTGGAAGAACATCTGAACCACACTTTCAATACAATAGATTTGATCAATATCCTGCAATAGGAATTGCACTAAGAGTTGAATTTTAGAAGAAGTACATCAAGGATTAATAAGTCCTGACGACAATCTCTTGAGGTCCATCAACTTTAAACTAGTAGAATAAACGCCGAGACTGGGATTTGAACCCAGAAATCCTTTCGGAAACGAGATCCTTGCGAGAACATGTTTTCATCTTTTTGCTAAGCAATATCAAACATGTGCGAATAGCAATCTCGCGCAGTACCAGATTGTGCCATCCCGGCAGTGTAACAACCTAGCTTTTTCCAAATTTTATACTTATTTAAGTGTTTCGGGTTTCTGGGTTATATTTCTTTCATTCTGCCTGAATCTGACGATTCAGTTCATTTCAAAGAAAATCATGCAAATTTTTCAGAGAGATACACTCTAAATCTCCAAATTATTGCATGAACAAAGATATGCTATGAAGGGGAATATAAATTAATATTGAAAATGGAAAACCTTTAAATACTATGATTTAAATTTATTTAACTTACGCAGGCGTAGCCAAGCGGTAAGGCAAGAGGCTGCAACCCTCTTATGCGTAGGTTCAAATCCTGCCGCCTGCTTCCGTTCTAGAAGGATAGGAGCCTGTGGTCCCTAAGTGGTCCCACAGCTTTATATCTTGATTTCTGAGTTCTGAAGGAGGAACCATGAATATTGGCATACATAATCATCCAAGCTAGAAAGACAGGCTTTCCAATCTATAAAGAATAAAACTTTTACGAGGCAGTCTTAGATGGATATTGATAAGAGGACTTTGCATAATTCACTTTTTTGTTCATTTTTTTCTGTGGAACTTCAGAATTTTAAACTTTTAAGAGTTGAAATTTTCTAAAAACTTCTTTTTGCAAAGTTCTCAATAGATTATATTCCTCAAGAAAGGCCAAATACATTCTCATTATATCAAGACACAAGTTGTCAATCACCTATATACACTCCACTTCTTCCTATTTCAAAAGAGTCATACCATGGACTTGCTGGAACCCATGCAGAACACTCAACATAATCTCCACTTTGAAAGAAAAATATTTGTTAAGTAACCCGCTGGAGATCTTTCATCAAGAGAGACATAAGTTCTGTTCACTTGCCAATAAAAGTCAAAAGTATAATCTTGACTTCTATCAACACGACAATGCAAATCATCTTCTACACTAGGATTATTTGGATACAGAACAACATCTACTTCTTCTCCAGTATCCTCAGAAAGATTTTGACACCCAGACAAAGAAACAAGGGTAACTGCGCCTAACACCATTTTTTCTAAACTACTAGCCATAGAAGGCTATATATACAAAGAGAGAGATGAAACTAATCCTTAGAAAATATATAAATTATATATAATTAAAAAAAATTAAAAAAGAAAGGATAAAAAATCCTTAACCTTCTCTTTTAAGCTTGTAACAGCTTCTCGCACAGAGCCATCTTCAGCAATTGGCTGAACAATGTAATCTCCTAAGCTCACAATATTAAGATTGAAAGCCTTTTCATAAGAGACATCATCACTTTCAACAAGTACACGAAGTGCATACTTCCCTGTTTCTAAATCTTCTGGGATAGCAATAGTGTATACTCTAGCTTCTTCTTCTGATCGATCAAGATCTGAAAAGGAACTTTTGTATTCTTCACCATCAAAGATAAAAGTTACAGAGATATCATCTGCATCAAAACTGTTTCTGTTGTGCATTGCTAAGTAGACTTTAATCTCATTGTCACTTCCAGTACTCTGTAAGTAACCATCATCTACATAGAAAACACCTGAAGCTTTAAGGTCCATATCAGATACATCATATGCAGAATACAAACTATCTGCATTCAACACACGAATCTCATCAACAGTAAGAAGGTCTCCTTCATAATCACTTCTGTGAACTTCTTCTTCACCAATATCAACATCATTGACTTTTACAGTAAAGCTTGTACTATCAGAAGCTAAGCCATCACTTACAGAAACAGCAACATCATATTGTCCTGCATCACTGTAAGAAGTAGTCCAAGCCCAAGTACTTCCAGAGACACTTCCACCAGGTATAGCACTATAACTATAGCTCAAAGCATCACCATCAGCATCTGTTGCGACAGCAGTGACAGAAAGACTTCCTCCTTCATTGATTTCAATGTCAGCAATGTCTTCTAAGACAGGTGCAGTATTATCTCCATCAGTATCTTCAGCAGCTTCAACAGTAATACTTACAGTTGTACTTCCAGTATTTCCTTCAGCATCAGTAACAGTAAAGTCAGCAATATAACCACCTTCATCACCAACAACAGTTTGCCAATCGCCATTTACATCTAAAGGAGAACTAAAGCTATAACTCAATTCACTTTCAACAGAATCTGCATCATAGACATAAATATTTGTTCTTTCATACACAATATTTACATAATTTGCAAGAAGATATGTTGCATAATTGTTTGTATACACAATTTCAACATCTGCAAGATCTCCTTCAGTTACAGTAAAATGAATATCAGTAGCTAAAGGTGCTTCTGCATCTACAACAACTTCTGCTGCCTCAACAGTAATTTCAATAGAAACTTCTTCAATGTTTTCTCCATCGCCCACATATGCTAAGACATCATAAACACCTGCATCTCCGACTTCTGTTTGCCATTGTCCACTACCTAGATTCAAAGGTAAACTAAATATAATTGCCAAAGTATATCCATCTGCATCATAGGCAGGAACATCTTGTGTTTGAAAAGTAACAGCACGAATTGCAGCTGTAAAATAGCTTCCAAAGCTAGAGTACTGAACAAGATCAACATCTACAAGATCTCCTTCTTCTACAGTAAAGTGAATATCAGCTGCTAAAGGTGCTTCTGCATCTACAACAACTTCTGCTGCCTCAACAGTAATTTCAATAGAAACTTCTTCAATGTTTTCTCCATCGCCCACATATGCTAAGACATCATAAACACCTGCATCTCCGACTTCTGTTTGCCATTGTCCACTACCTAGATTCAAAGGTAAACTAAATATAATTGCCAAAGTATATCCATCTGCATCATAGGCAGGAACATCTTGTGTTTGAAAAGTAACAGCACGAATTGCAGCTGTAAAATAGCTTCCAAAGCTAGAGTACTGAACAAGATCAACATCTACAAGATCTCCTTCTTCTACAGTAAAGTGAATATCAGCTACTCGTGGAGCAGTATTGCCATCTTCTTCAGCTTCTCTTTCTAAAATTTCAACAGTATCAGAACCTAGATCAATCTGAATGTATCCTATTGGCCAACCAACATATTCTAGATAAGAAACAGTACAAGTCCATTCTTCTCCAGCATCCAAATAAGATTCATCTACAGTTGCTTCACTTAACTCGTCTATTTCAACACCATTTTCTTCCCAAGTATGTATTGGCGTAGAGCTTCCTAAATCAAATGTAGAATAACAAGTAATATCTTCATCCTCATATGCAGGATTTGGCAAGATATAAACAAGACCTTCTCCTTCATTATTATCTTCAGAAGATTGAACTGTAATAGTTTCTGTTCCTAGTTCTATTTCTATATATCCCACATAACCGCCTACATACTCCATATAAGAAACAGTAACAGCCCATTGATCATCATCTGACAAAGCACTTGCTGGAATTGAACTTCCTGTATAAGAACTTTCTATTCCGTTCTTTTCCCAAGTATAAATAGGTGTATCAACATCATAATTCAAGACAGCATAGATATCAATTGTACCATCTACTGGACTTGGAGCAATTCCAACACCATCAGTATTACTATCTTCAGCATTACTATATTCATAAGCAGATACTGCTGAGAAAGCAAAAACTAACAGAACTGCAAAAGCCATGATAAATTTTAATATTTTCATATGTTTTCTCCTAAGGAAAGAGAAGAGTTTTCTCTTCCTTTACTTATTTTACTCCAGGTCTATATGTGAGACCAGCTTGAACAGCAATATTCTCTTGAGTTCCTATAGCCAAGATAGAATATTCACTATAGTCAAATGTGTCAAAAACATTCCAATCTAATCCTGCATCTAAAACAAACTGTTTTCCTAGATATAACCTTGTTCTAGGAGCAAGCGTAAGACTATTCTGTGAATTCCATGAATCTGGAACATTTGCGTCACCAGTTATGATATTTCCAGTATGGCTATATGAAACTGCAGGGATAAGATCAATTTTGCCTTCTGCTACAGGAAAGACATACCCACCAGTAACAGTGAAGCTTGATACATCACTCTGTGCATTCGCACTAAAAGGATATTTCTCTTCACCAACAGAAACTTCACCATCTACCAAAACATCTAAAGATGAATATTTCAGATACTTTCCATCGAAGAGGAGTTTTCCTAAACGAAAATCTGCAAGAGCCATAAAACCAGTACCCCTTTGAGTGACTTCTGCATAAACATCCTCATCAGTAGAACTTGTTTCTCTATTATAATGGGAAACTCCTAAGCCTACTGTTCCGGAGGCACTTTCTGTAGCAACTCCAAATGTTCCTGCAAGACTATATTTTTGTGCATTTCCACGAAGAGTACCCTTAATAAAATCAAATTGTGCATCTCCAACAAGTCCTAAAACTAAAGAAGAATCATCTTTTTGATTCCAAAAATCAACCAGAGGAATTTGTGCATGCAAACCTAAGAAAGGTGCATTCTCTGTATCCCTTTGTTTTTGAATACCTTGTTCACTATTCATATATTGAAGTTGCATAGTTTTTCCAGAATAACCTCCAGAAAGTCCTATTTGCCTATCAGTTAAATCTTCAACATTCCAGCCAAGAGGAAACCATTGAGATGGAGCTTCTACTATAGGGGCTACTGGATCTTCTACTATAGGGACTACTGGAGCTTCCACTACTATTGGAGCAGAAGCTATTACAACAACACTATCTGCATATTTCACAGGAATAACAACTGGAACTAATCCACTTTGACCGACTAATCCAGCAAAACCATCTCCATAGAGACCATCTTTTGTTAGAACAGTTTCATATTTTGGATTAGCTTCACAAGTTGAGCCATCTTTTAATTTAACCATTACACTGTCATCTTGCATAGCTGTAACTAAAGCAGTTAAACCAACTTCAGCTGCAACTCTTGCAGTCAATCGTGCAATATCATTATTTGCATTAGAAACTCTTCTTTTAGTTTCATAAGGATCACATAAAGTTGTTTTTTGAATACCATTAGCTAAATTGTCATCTCCTAGAACAAATTCAGAAGCAACATTCCACAATTTAGTTCCTTCAGGAACCATAACAACTGTATATTGCCCAGGAACACTTTCTAAAGAAGAATAATCCTCTGCATACGCCGGTGCTGTTAATCCTGCACCTAAAACACCACTTAAAATTGTACTTTTCATATTCATTTTTCATAAACCTCGCGAGTTTTGATACTCCTGAAGAATAACAACTAGCTTATAAGCCTTTGCTTTTGCTACCACTATTAAGAAATACCAAAAATAAAGAAAAAGCATTTAAATACCCAAAAAAATCAACTCTTATGGCAAAAATACATACACGAACAAAAAGAAAAATGACTTCTCCTACGCATTTAGCAAGTGCAAGACCAGAAAATAGAGAAAGAAAAAAAAGACCTAAGACATTTTCCTCAGAAGAAATAGCAAAAAAATGGGCTGAAGCTCATGGGATAAAGAAATTTGAGCTAAAAAACCTTAGAATTGGAACAAAAGATAAAAAAATAAGAGTTATTGCTCTTCCTTAGTTTCTTCTTTCTTATCTTCTTTTTCTTCACTAAATAGCTTTTTCTTAAATATAACACCCAAAGCAAGAAGCACAACGACAACAACAAGAGGCCAAAAGAGTTTTTCTTCTAGAGATTCACTAGTTTTTTCTTCTACAGCAGAAGAACTCTCATCTTCACTAGGATTATCTTCATCTAAATTCTCTTCTTCAGAAACAGTTCCAGATTCTGCAACATCATTACCACAGCAACAACGTTCAAAGTCTTCACATTGAGAAAAACCAAAAACAGTTTCAACTTTACCTTCACAAAACCCATCATCCTCAGAAGTTTCTCTGCAACTTCCATAAACATAGTCTTTTTCTAAACAAAAATCATCACAATCACTTGCTGAGACCTGAAAAGAACTCAAAAGAAGAAAAAGTCCGATTATAAAAACAATTTTTTTCATAATAGGCACTATTTTTACTCATATTTATAAAAATTATGGAACTTGAGAAGCAAGCTTTAAAAGCATTCATAACTCCAGAAAAGCTATGAAAAACTTTTGGGGCATAGTTAACCATGTTATAAAGGGGGCAGATATTATCCTTATAGTCCTTGATGCACGTTTTCCTGAACAAACTGATAATCCAGAGCTCATTGACAAAGCAGGAGAAAAAGATATAATTTATGTCCTAAATAAAGCAGACCTAGTAGATAAAAAAGTTCTAGAAAAATTAAAAAAGAAATATTCTAACTGTGTATATATCTCAGCAAAAGAACATCAAGGAACAACAATATTATTACATAAAATCCTAGAGATTGCAGAAGGTCAAAAAGTTTCTGTAGGTGTTGTAGGTTATCCAAATACAGGAAAAAGTTCAGTTATTAATGCCTTAAAAGGAAGAAAATCTACATCAACCTCCCCACATTCTGGGCATACAAAAGCAAAACAGCTCATTAAAATTACTGATAATGTATATTTAATAGATACACCTGGTGTTCTTCCATATATGGAACAAGACAAAATAAAACATGCAATGATTGGAGCTACAGATTTTACCAAAACAAAAGATCCAGATTTAGCCGCAATAGAGCTAATTAAACATAAAAAAACGATCATATGTAAACATTATGGAGTAAAAGAAACATCTCCAATAAAAATCATTGAAAATATTGCAATAAAATATAAAAAACTTTTAAAAGGAGCAGAGCCAAATATTAATGATACAGCAAGAATGATTTTGCGTGATTGGCAAAGAGGTAAAATTAATCTACCTCATTAATAAACTTATTAATGGTATTATCCCCGCGCTCAAAAGTTCCTTCTCTCCCACAATTTGGGCATACTGTATCATTCCAACTTGTTCTTCGCTTAAAACGAAATCTACAATCATTACAAACATATTGAATAATCTCTTCCATACATACCAAAAGAGAAGAGTACATATTAAAGCTTTTCTATAGAAGAGAAGATATGTTTAATTAACAAAAATATTTAAATATAATCCTATATTAATAAATTAAATGACAGATTTAGTAGCATGTCTCAGCACAGGGAAAGGTTCTTGGATAGAAGTTGCAAAGCTAATTAATAATCATGATTGGAAAAATATCTTTCTTATTACTAATGATTTTGGCAAAGAGAAGTTTTCTTCACAGAAAGAAGTAAAGTTTATTCTTATAGATGTGAACAAGGGCACAGAAAGCATGAAAAAATGCATTCAAGAAGCATTGCAAGGAAAAATTTCTGGTGACGTTGCAATAAATATGGTTTCAGGTTCTGGACTAGAACATATGGCTATGCTTGTCGGGCTCATGAACTTGGGTGTAGGCATTCGTTTTGTAATGGCAACAGATGCAGATATAAAAGAAGTCTAGCCTTTTGAATGTTTCCACAAGACACAAATAAAAAATCCTGTAGCAACACTAAAAAAGATGCTAGCAAAAGATAAATCCAGCATCAAGAAATAAAAAGGAAAACTCAACAAAGTACCACTGATTGTTCCACGAAGATGACTCATTTTATATTCACAAATGATGGACTCAGTCCGAAGAATTTCTTTTGGAAATTAAGATTTCCTGATCCATAAATCCATTCAGGAAACATTGTTATAGGCAATTCTTCATAAGCATACTTTTTATAAGGGAACTGCTCTGCTAATTCATCTAAATCCAAGAAAATAGGCTTTTGTACATCTAGCCGATTAATTCCCAAA
>CAYHUV010000040.1:0-9151 GCA_964359695.1 Candidatus Woesearchaeota archaeon | reverse complement strand
CAACTCTTTCTTCAAAGTCTTATGCGCACCATTAATCTTTTGAAACATCTCCAAGTCTCCGCCTATATCTGGATGATGAGTTTTAGATAAGTCCTTGTAGGCTTTGTTAATTACGCTAACATCATAAGTATCAAATGGAATACCTAGAACTTCACGTGCTTGTTTTCTTCGCAGTTCAATATCTATTTCTTCCATAAACTCAGAAATACATTCTTCTTTGGTTTTGCTTCCATTAAGGATTGCTTGTACTTCTGCTTCAACAAGTTGAGAAACAAGATAGAGGTTTTCCATGTAACGAAGAGAAGTATAAGAAAAGTATAGATGCTGTCCATCAAGGTAACAAGAAACTGAAGCTGAGGATTTTCTAATAACGAGAGGTTCTTCTTTGACTATAACTTGTTCTTCTGGGATGCCTATTTTTTTGAGGTTTTGGAGAATAGTATTCTTTAATTGGAGGGCTTTTCTAGAGGACGCTTGCTTCATATCAAAAGCATGAAATTCATAATTCCTAATTTTTATCGTTGCCATATACTTTTTGGTTCTAAGAGGCTTTATAAAGCTATCGATGAGAAAAGTTTCTATGATTATTCTGTTTTATTAAGAGAAGACTGAATATATAAAGAAATTCTTCGATATGATTCAGAATCCAAGTTCAAAAGCAATTGTGCAGTAGGATACTTTTCAAGATAAATCCTTCCAGCACTTTCTGGACCAGTGACAATAATTTGCTCTATAGGATGTGATCCTTTATGAATTATAACCAGATATTGATTTGCGGTTCCATTATCTTCCATGAGGCTCACTAATAATTGGTTTTCTAGGAAGATGTTGCACAAGAAATTCTATCTTTTCTTCAAGAGGCTTTCCTTCATGTATAATAGGAGTGCGTTGCATATTAAGTCATAGAAAAAACACTCTTTAAAAAGATGTAGATAACTAAAAATATAAGAAAATGAAGAAGAAATTAACAAAATTCACATGTTTTGCTTTTAGAGAAGATTTTTTCTTTGCTTTCTTTACAATTTTCTTTTTTGCAGCCATACAATCACCTAATTTTATTTATAGGCTTTTCTTATATAAAGAGATTGCTAATGGTAAAAGTAAAAATAGGTCTATATGGACTATAGTGCACCATGGGCACAATGCTCCCAAGCGCCATTCTGCGTAGAGCAAGTAAAAGACGAAGAGAAATCCAGATATACACCAGACTAAAAGAAAAGTCTTTGCAAAAGATTTTCTTCTATAGATAAAGAATAACAACGTAAGAAGAACAATAAACCAAAGAACTCCAAAGATGGCTACAGGGATATGAAAGAGTTCTGCATAAGAACTTTGGTTTACTAATGTACAGGAAACTATGGAAGACATGTCACAAAAACTGGGTTCATTTGCCAAATCATAGTGATGTTTTACTAAATATATGGAAAGGATTAAACCAATTATTCCTAAAATTGTCATCAGTAAGAGGATTGTTTTTCTTCGCATTTGAAAAAAGAAAAAGAGAAGATTAAAATACTTTTCCTATTGGATTTGAGATATGAACACAGAAAAGCTGGAGAAGGTTATTCATATTCTTAAGAAAGAAGTGAAGAAATGGAATGTGCCGATCATTACACTAATTGCACAAACAAAAAAAGATCCCTATCGTGTGCTTATTGGAACTGTATTAAGTTTGCGAACAAAAGACCAAGTAACAGCGAATGCTTGCGAGAGACTATTTGCCATTGCGGATACTCCAGAGATGATGGTGAAGCTTTCTGAGAACGAAATAGAAAAACTGATTTATCCCGCAGGATTTTATATTACCAAAGCCAAAAATATTAAACTTATCTCTAAAAAATTACTTGATGAATTCGATGGAAAAGTTCCTGATGAGATTGATACACTTTTGACATTCCCCAACGTAGGAAGGAAGACTGCGAACTTAGTTCTTACTGAAGGTTACAATAAGCCCGCAATGTGCGTTGACAGCCATGTTCACATTATTAGTAATCGTTTTGGATATGTAAAAACTAAAAAGCCTCAAGAGACAGAGTTTGCTTTACGAAAGAAACTACCTTTACAGTATTGGGGAGAATATAATTACCTTCTGGTTGCATTTGGACAAAATACTTGCACCTCTTTCTCGCCTAAATGCTCTCAATGTCCTGTTAGACAATACTGTGAAAGAAAAGATGTGAAAAAAAGCAGATAGGGCAATTCATAAAGTTTATATTCCTCTTCCACCTACATAAACTATGCAACAAAAAGATTGTATACTTGTTTTAGGTTATGGAGTTACTCCAAATGGAGATTTAACACTTATTGGAAAGTCAAGAGTAGAAAAAAGTGTAGAATTATACCAAAGAGGTTCAGCAAAGCGTATACTTTTTTGTGGGGGATATTTCTATAAACTCAGTACAATGCCAAAAAAAACAGAAGCACAAGCAATGCGAGATTATGCATGTACATTAGGAATACCAAAAGAACATTGTTTCCTTGAAGAAGATTCAAGAGAGACTATTGGGAATGCATATTTTGCAAAAAAGTTTTTAGAGAGGCAAAATTGGAGAAGTTTTTTTGTTATTACCTCTAATTATCATCTTCCTAAAACAGAATTTGCTTTTAAAAAAGTGTTTGGAAAAGAATTTTCTTTTGAACTCGTTCCATCTTTAACATATCTTTCTACTGATGAGATTATTGAACGATTAGACTCTGAAAAAGAAAAAATACAAAGGTATAAAGGATTTCTAACTAATGTTCTTGATGGAGATGACAGAGCAGTTGCTAAAGCAATGTCTCAACTTCCTTGGTATGCACAAATATTAAAAACAATATCTTTCTATTAAGTAGAATACAAATCATATTACTTAAATAATTAAAGAGGCTTATTGATGCCAAAGAAAAATAAGAGCTTATTATTTTTTTACTGAAGAACAAATATTTTGTTATGCTATGAAAGAGTTCATGGCTTATTAATGGTTGGCGAAATAATTTCAGGACATTACAAAATCTAATTCTCGCAGAAAAGTATATAAAACCCTGAAAAAACAAAAATCTCATATCACTGGAGGATATTGATTAACAATGGCAGAACGAATGGCAGATAAGGTTGCAAGGATCACAAAGGATCCAAGATATATTAGAAATATTTGTACTTCCGCTCATATTCACCACGGCAAAACGGCTTTTACAGATAACTTACTCGCTGCATCTGGTCATATGGCTTCTAAAAATGCAGGAGACTTAGAAGAAGGTATGACTACTTGGCAGCATTTAGATGAGCAAGAAAGGTTAATGACTGTTGATGCTGCAAATGTTTCCATGGTTCATGAGTTTGCTGGGAATGAATTCTTAATTAATCTTATTGATACTCCTGGACACGTTGATTTCGGTGGGAATGTTACTAGGGCAATGCGAGCAATTGATGGAACTGTTGTTCTTATTTGTGCTGTAGAAGGAATTATGCCTCAAACAGAAACTGTAGTTAAGCAAGCTCTTCGTGAGCGTGTAAAACCTGTTCTTTTTATTAACAAAGTAGATCGTCTTGTCAAAGAGTTAATACTTTCTCCAGAAAAAATTCAAGAAAGATTTATCAAACTTATTGGTGAGTTTAATCAACTTATTGAGGATATTGCTGAACCAGAATTCAAAGAAGCATGGAAAGTAAGCATTAAAGAAGGTTCTGTTGCTTTTGGATCTGCTCGAGAAAACTGGGCTTTGTCTTTCCCATACATGCAGAAGAAAAATGTTTCTTTCAAAGACATACTAACAATTTATGAAATGGATGAAGAAAAAAGAAAAGCATGGGTTTGGGACAACGCATCTTTGCATGAAGTTATTCTTGATATGTGTATTAAGCATCATCCAGATCCTATTTTTGCGCAGAAATACAGAATCCCAAGAATTTGGAAAGGTGAATTAGATTCTTCTTTTGGTCAAGATCTTCTCACTTGTAATCCTGATGGAAAACTTGCTTTTGTTATCACAAGAATTGTCGTTGATCCTAAGTCTGGAAAAGATATTTCTGCTGGTCGTTTGTTCTCTGGAACATTGAGACCAGGAACACAAGTATACCTAAACAATGCAAAAGAGACACAGAGGATTCAAAATCTCTATATCTATAATGGAATTAAACCTGAGTTGCTCGAATCTATTCCTGCAGGTAATGTTTGTGCTATTTCTGGTATTGTAGGTTATGCAGGAGAAACTATCACTCTAGAAGCTGAGCAACCATTTGAAGCTTTGAAACATATTTTTGAGCCAGTTATTACTAAATCAATTGAAGTCAAAAAAATGGCTGATTTACCAAAACTTGTTGAAGTACTAAGAAAAGTTAGTCGAGAAGATCCTTCTATTCAAATAGAGATTAATGAAGAAACAGGAGAGAATCTTATTTCTGGTATGGGAGAATTGCACTTAGAAATTATTGAGAATAGAATTATTACAGAAAAAGGTGTTGAAGTAAAAACATCTGCACCTATTGTTGTATATAGGGAGTCTATTCAGAAAAAATCTGGTGAATTCGAAGGAAAATCTCCAAACAAACACAACAAATTGTATTTTGTCGTAGAACCTCTTGATGATGAAATTTATGCCTCAATTAAATCTGGAGAAATTTCTGAAGGAAGAGTACGAAAGAAGGATACTGCTGTTGCCGCAAAACTAATTTCATTAGGCGTTGACACCAAAGAAGCAAAATCCTATGTTGATGTATTTAAAGGGAATGTCCTTATTGATAACACTCGTGGTATTGTCTATATTAATGAAATCATGGGTCTTGTAATGGATGGATTTGAAGCTGTGATGAAAAAGGGACATCTTGCTGCTGAGCCTGGTGTCAAGATGAAAGTGCGATTGATTGATTGTTCTTTACACGAAGATGCGATTCACAGAGGCCCTTCACAAATGCTCCCTGCAGTACGAGAAGGTATACGTGCAGCTATTGCAGATGCGAAACCAGTTATTCTTGAACCATTGCAGGTTATGCAAATTGATGCTCCTCTTGAATATATGGGAGAAGTATCTAAACTTGTACAGAACAAAAGAGGACAACTCCTTGGTATGGATCAAGAAGGTGCAAGCATTGAGGTGAAAGTAATTCTTCCTGTTGCAGAAATGATTGGCTGGGCATCTGACTTACGAAGTGGAACTTCTGGTCGTGGATCAAGCTCTATAATTGATCAGAAGTTTGATAAAGTTCCTGAATCCTTACAGCCAAAAGTAATTGCACAAATCAGACAGAGAAAGGGTCTTTCTGAAGGGCAATAAGTTAAAATAGTAGTTATTCTTTTTTTTTCTTATGAATTTTAAACCATTAACACTTGTAGGGTTGATTTCTTGTAGTGCATATCCTTCTGATGCAAATCTTAAGATAGAAGCAGATAGTGTAAGATATTCTATTTATGGGGAAAATAATGAAGTATATTCTGAGTTAGGGATGTTAAATAATCCTGATTGGTTATATGATCTGAGGCAGGAAATAAAAGTACAAATAACTCTTGAACAAGAAAATCCTCAAATTCTCTATGATGGCTTTTTTCTGAATGAGACAGGGAAACGTGCTACCCCTTATTTAGAAGAACTCTTAGAGAAAGGAGGAGTTATTGGTGCTTATTGTGGATTTCATCATCCAGATTCTCATGATCCTTGTTATGCAGGTGTGAAAGTTTCTGAACCAGTTACATTAGTATATAGAATTACTTCTTTTCCTGGAGAAAAAAATACTGAGGATAATCAAGCAATAGTCACTTTCAGTTTAGAGGATCTTCAGTCTCATGCACATACTCTTTCTTCCGTATGGCATGAACAGGACAGAAAAGAAGTGGAAGAAGAATTAAAAGAAATTGCAGAAAAAAGTCGTGGATGGAAATAACTAAGGAATCCAATGCTCATATTGTGCATAGATGTCCGCAGCTTTATCTGTCGTTTTTGCTTCCCAGAAATCATCTTGTTTTTTTATCTCGATAAGTCCATATTTTTCTAATAATCTAAAAGTATTATGCACATCTTCTAAAGAATAGTCTAAGAAAGAAACAATTCCTTCCGGAATACCATTTCCTTCTTCTATCAACCAAAGTATCTGAAATTCCTCTTTTCTAAGCTCAACCATCTTTTCTATTTTTTATGTTCTTTGAATAGAAAAACATTTCGCTTCTTTGTAATAAAGTATATAGTGACAAAGAATATAACAAATAATACTCCGAAGCCTATTTTAGATTGTGTGTTAAAATATGTCCAAGTACTAAAGAAACTGGTTAATGTAGAACCTAAAAATAAACCAATAATTACACTCTCATCCAATGATATAAAAAGAGCTATCAATAAGACAAGAAGGTTTAAGACAACAATAAAGATATATTTATTCCCATCATATTTTGCTTTTGCTTGTTCAAATGCTTTTTGTTCAGCTTGTTGTTCATTCATACAGGTATTATTTTGCTCGTAAATTGTTGTAGAGCCTTCTCCTGTAGTAAACCCGCAATTTTTATAAGGAGAATAATATGAATCTGAACCGGCATATTCCGGAAAGAAAACATTTGCCCCCATAAAAACTAAAGGAATATATAACAAGATGACAACCAATGATAAAAGTACTTTTATCCAATCCATATTAAGCTTTAAAGTTTTAAACTATTTAAGCCTTGCTAATTTTCGGAAATATTCTTGATTTTTCTCAGAACTTGTTATTAAGACAAATGTATTAAAATAAAAAAGGAAAAGTTAGTCTGACATCTGACATAATCAGATAAACACACTAACCCGTGCAAGGAAGAGGTGTTTGTTAAGATAAAAGCTTTCGTTTCAACAAGTAAATATCGATAAATTTAAATAGGTATACAATATATGATAATGTACACATGGCAACAACAATATCTGTTCGTTTAGAAAGACCTTTCTTACAAACTCTTTTAAAAGTTGAAAAAAAATGGCATACTGATAGAAGTGAAGTTATTCGAAGGCTTCTTAATAGAGCTCTAGAGGAATGGAAAAAAGAACAGGCTTTGGAAAGAGTTCGAGAACATAAAATTTCAGTAGGAAAAGCTGCAGAAGAATGTAACATAGCCCTTTGGGAAATGCTTGAGCTTTTGAAAGAAAAGAATATAGACTGGACTGATTACTCTGAAAAGGATCTTAAAAAAGACCTTGAAAGGATACAATGATCTCCAATGCAACCCCTCTTATTTGCCTTGCAAAAATAGGTCAGCTTGCTCTTTTAAAAAAACTTTTTGGTTCTCTGAAAGTACCACTAGAAGTACAAGAAGAAGTTTTAATTGAAGATAAACAAGAATATCATTCTCTAAAACAAGCATTTGATGAAGGGTGGATAGAAGTTATCCAGTCTAAAATTAAAGAAGATTTCAGACTTGGAAAAGGAGAAACAAGTGCAATTCAGCTTGCAAGGGAAAAAAAAGAAACTATTATTCTTGATGATTATGCTGCAATAAAAACTGCTGAAGCATTGGGCATTCCAACAATACGTACAACAACAATTATTTTTATGTCTTTAGAAAAGAAAATCATTAAAAAAGAAGAAGCACTCACACTTATTAATGCACTCATAGAAAATGGGTACTACATTGCGCCAAAGTTCTATATAGAAATTGTACGTGCACTCAAAAAATAGTTGTTTATTCTATTTTTTTAAAAGAAGAGATATTTTTTACACACTCAATAAATACTCACTCTTCGTCAAACCTTTCTTTTTTGCTAATTTCTCTAATGCAAAATCAAACTTGCTTCCATACTGTGCAGCAGATTTTTTTCTGAAAGCAAACTCTTTAGGCAAACCAAGATTGACTGCAGCTTCACGGAGGATTTGTTTTCTTTGTTCTCCAATCTTTAATGCAGGATCAATTCTCATTGCATAGGAAATAAGCTCTTTATCCATAAATGGCAAACGAAGTTCTTTTCCAAAATGGTCTGCTAAAGAAATGTCTCGTGTAATATCTCTTTCCCAAATATTGAGTAAACCTTCCCAACATGCTGCTTGCACATCTCCTTTATGTCTTTCATAGCCCGCAAAGAGTTCTTCCGAACCGATGCCTGTCAAAAGGACTTGCTCTTGCATTATTTCTAAGACACTGTATATGACACAGGCAACACCTACAGAAACATGGTCTCTTTTTCCCGTAATCGCAATGATTTTTTTTACTAAAACTTCGACATCTTCGAGTTGGATGATTTTTACTTTGATAGGCCAATCCATTTCATCTGCAACTGTTTGTGCAGCAAGCATATCTTTCGAATCTGCAAATCCTACTGTGTACAAAGTAAATTCTCTGTCGAGTTTTTCACTGAGATAGGCAAGTAATGTCGAATCGACACCACCAGAAAAAGCAATGGCAACTTTATCATCCACTCGTTTGTCTACTGCATCGACTAAAAGATGAGAGAGATGGTCAAGTACTCCTTCTGTATGTATTTCTTCTGTTTTTAATTCTTGGAGTGCAAAGGGAAGGTCTTCGTTGAGTTCCATTCGCTTAAGAACAAAAGAATGCTATTTAAAGGTTCTGGCGTGAAGGATCTAAAAGTGAATATTTAAATAAAGAATAAAACTCCTTTCTTCCATGGATATCATGCAATGTGAAGGAAATGGGCATAAGATAGAAATCCTGAAAAAAATTCCGAAAATGCATAGTAAAGAATCTATTATTGTGATACAAGGCGGAGATGATACTATTAATAGGCTTGCTGTCTCTTCTCGATATGTCGATATTCTCCTAGATCCTCATCTTGGAAATAGAAAAGATTTTATGCATCAAAGAAACTCTGGTTTAAACCATGTGCTTTGTGCACTTGCAAGAGAACATCATATTGCTATAGGCTTTTCTTTCTCTAGTATTCTTCATTCTAAACAAAGAGCAAAGGATATGGGGAGGATGATACAAAATATTCATCTCTGTCGTAAATATAAACTCCTTATGGTTATTGGCAGCTTTGCAAAAGAGGAGTGGGATGTACGAAATAAAAAAGACCTACAAGCATTTTTCAAAGTTCTTGGGATGACAGGGAAAGAAGTGCAGATGGATTTTGTTGAAAAGAGACTTGACTATAAAAGACGATTTGTGCAGAAGGGAATTATGCTTGTGGAGTAAATTCCTCTTTTCCTACAGCTATCGCTTTTTGCGACACCAAAGGGTCTACTCAAAAAAGTCTAAAATTCTTTTAG
>CAYHUV010000039.1:0-9226 GCA_964359695.1 Candidatus Woesearchaeota archaeon | reverse complement strand
CCAAGCATAACATTCCATATCAATTTCTTGAATACCCTCATACCAAAATCTTCCACCATAAAGACTATTAACACTTACTGCAAGTATTCCTGTTGTTGGCTCACAATCTAATATTTCATAAAATATATTTCTATATTCAGGATGTTCAAAACCAGCATAACTCTGCTTAATTTGAGTAATATTATTTTCTTCTAGATAATACTGTAAATTAATTAAATCCTGACCTAGATCAAGACTATCATCAATAACATACAATGGAGCCTCTTCAGGTGAAATTATACCATTAAAATATGCAATATAAGAAGGTGCAAAAAGAATTGAGCCAGAAACATAAAGTACAACCAAAAAAGAAAGCAACACTGGAATTATTTTAGTCTTATATTTTTTAAACTGAAATATCTTTGCTACAAAAACAAACAAAAAGAAGGGTATTATCAAAGTATGTCTTAAACCTAAATTCAATTGCATAATAAATGATGTAATAAAAAGGAAAATAATCATCGGTAAAAGCAAAGTAAGTTCATCTTTCCATTCTCTAGCTTTTAATTTTATAAAGAATAATATACTCAACATTAAAAAGAACAAAAAGGGAAGAGGCGTTTTCACAAGATATTCAAACAAATAATAATACCACACACCATGACTAGAATATTCTCCTATAAAATACTGAGAATGGCCATCAACAGTATGCTTAAATTGTGCAGCATACGCAGTAAAACTAGAACCGCCTGGAACAGAGACATCCCTCAAAACAAAAATAAGCGTTTTTTGTAAATAAGGATTATCAGTAAATTCTTCTGTTAATTTTTGAAGTCGTTCATCTGTTCGGAATTCAGAAGATTGCTCATAAAAAGGATTATTTGCATCATAAATGGGGTTTATATCCCTAATATTAATCAAAGAAAAAAGGATTATAGCAATACAGCCTATAATTAAAAAGTCTCTAACAAACATTTTAACTGAAATTCTTTTATAAACAATATAAATTGCAAAATAAATAGGAATTACAAAAAGAGCCGTACTTTTTGAACTAATAGCAAGTCCAAAAAACACCCCCCAAAGAAATAAATGCCACTTTTTATCTGTCTTCAAATATTTCCAAAGATAATAACAAGAAACAAACATAAAACCAGCTACAGAAAGATCAGTCATTGCAACAGTAGAAGTCCAGATAATATCCGGATTAAATATATACAAAGCTAAAGCCAAAGCTGCAGGAACTAGACCATATAATTCTCGAACCCAACGAAAAACATAATATGCAAAGAAAAAAGAAAGAAATAAAAAAGGAACTCGTGACCAAAACAGAATCGTATTAAGATCATTTTCTCCATAATACATCCATTCATTTCTTGCAAATTCAAAAGGATGTGATATTTCATTAGGCTTAGGTACGTTTACATCAACAAAAAGAAGAGGCGCTGCCGCAATAATATGCGTTAAAATAGGATGTCCAGTATGGAATACTTCTCCTTCAGTCAAATAATAATATCCTGCAAGGACATAAATAGGTTCATTAACTAAAGTCGAGGTATGCAATATATTATAAACTCCGATAGCAGAAAATATTAGAAAAGCAACTGTAATTATAATTGCAATTTTTATTTTCGTCCGCATATAATTAAATTCCATGTCATCAATTTATAAGATTTATGTACATAAAAATGAAAGAAACTATTTAAACAGAAATAGTTTTAAAAAAAAGGTGAATAAAAGATTAAAACTTCTTATTGAAGGGATTATCGCTATTATAGTAATTATATTCTTATTAAGTAAACTAAACGTAGGAGAGATTATAAACATCCTCAAAGAAACTAATCTCTTACTATTAATCCTAGCTATTTTATTTTTTCTCATTAGTTTTTTTTTAACAGTATTGGGAGTAAAGATTCTTTTTGATAGTATTCATCCACTTTCTTTTAAAGAATGGGTAAAATACTCTTTATGTGGATTTTCATTAGGATTAATATTCCCAGGCAGAGCAGGCGATTTGTCAATTATTTATCTCGCAAAAAAGAAGGGATTTGATTATGGAACAAGTACTGCATTAACTTTAGTGGATAAAATTTCAACCCTAATTATTTTTGGAATTATCGCTGGGATAGGTTCGTTTACAATTCTAAAATCAACAGAGCTTTACCTAGGATTAATTGTTGGAGCTCTTTTTATAATTTTAGGATTATTCTTATTTACCCCTACTGGACGAAAGATCATAAGAGCCATAATAGGTAAATATGCAATTCATTTTAAGGGATTCAATAAAGCATTCACAGAACTTATTAAAAATCATAAATGGAGATTATTTCTCAATATTATTATTACACTTGTTCGTCCTATAATAAATGGTCTAGTAACAGTCATTTTATTCAAAGCAATAGGAATCGATGTCTCATTTTTATTTGCAATAATTATTAGCACTATTACAATTATTGTCAGTCTTGTACCTTTAACACCTAATGGAATTGGTATAAAAGAAGGTGTTGGAATTTATTTATTCACCATTTTAGGAATCTCAGCAGAAGCCGCAGCAAGTATGTATGCACTAACACTTGCAATTTATTTAAGCCTGGGAGTGATTGGTATTACTTTATACACACTAGAATTAAAAAAAGAAATCTAGCCTATCTGTTCATAGATTTTTCTTGTAACAAGCCAAGAAGCCCCTTGCCAATATCGAATAAGGTCATCATAAGATTTAAGTTGTTTTAATTTTTGCAGAAAATATCTAGGCCTCATATAAAATCGTCTATATGCTTCTTTTCTAATTTGAAGAAGTTGTTCAGGAGAACTATAATCCTTTGGTAAGAATACAACTGAAGAAATTGTGTGCTTATCAAAATTTCCATCGCCATAATAAGTTCCATATTCTCCACTCTTACATATATCATACATTTCTGTTCCTTTAAATGGAGTAGAAATAGTAAACATACAATAATCCAGATTTAATTCTATTGCTAAATCAATATTATTTCGTGCTTTCTCAGGTGTTTCAGTTGGAAGCCCAAGTATAAAACTTCCTCTTATTTCAATACCTGCAGCTTTTGTCCATTTAACAGCATCCTTCATCATTTCAATAGTTTGTCCCTTCTTGATAAAATTAAGAATATCTTGGTTAGCAGATTCAAACCCAAATAGTATATTCCAGCATCCAGCCTTAGCCATTTTTTGCATTCTCTCCGGTTTCACATAGTTTACTTTTCCATAACAACTCCAAGTAATATCTATCCCTTGATCAATCACAGCATCACAAAATTCTTCAACCCAATCCCCACCCATTAG
Organism: Candidatus Woesearchaeota archaeon; assembly: GCA_964359695.1. GTDB lineage: Archaea > Nanobdellota > Nanobdellia > SCGC-AAA011-G17 > GW2011-AR17 > JAGVZZ01. Next base: position 5,947 of record CAYHUV010000039.1, on the reverse strand, counting down.
AAATTCATCATCCCAAAATACAATATCTTTCACACCATATTCTTTCTGAAGATATTTAATTTCATCAATCGCCCTTTGCACACTAATTCTTCTATATCCTTTTTCTCGTACAAATGGAGAAGACTCGAAACAAAAAGTACATAGGGAATATGTACATCCTCTTCCAGTCATCATATTTGTCGATGGCCAACGTTTATATGTATGAGGCATTGGAATATATTTTTTCATATCAAAAAAATCTCGAGATGCAATTGGAAAGGTATCAAGATCCTTCTCAATAACTCTTAAACCAGTAAACAAGACTTCACCAGAATCTCCTCTATAATAAATCCCTTTAATTTTGCTAATATTTACTTTCTTGTCAAAGCCTGAAACAAGTTCTTTCAAAGTATTTTCTGCTTCACCATAAATTAAATAATCAATCTGAGGATTTTCATCTAATGTTTGATCTGGATACATACTAGGATGTATTCCACCACAAACTGTGATAATAGAAGGAAACTCTTTTTTAATCAAAGAAAAAATGGTATTAGTAATTGTATATGTTGCATCAAGCATAGACATACATACAACATCAGGAGATTTTGAACAAATAAAATCTATAAGCTCAGGAGAGCTTTTATTATCTACTTGCATATCTAAGATAGTAATTTCATGTCCAGCATCTCTAAGGATTGTTCCAATTAAAGCAACTCCAACTGGAGGAAGAAATCCTTTTTTCTGTTTAATTTTCTGACCTTCAGAACTAAGACCATAAGGAGGAATTATCAAGAAAAGTTTCATATTAATATCCACCTTTTCTATTAAACAAACGAACTTCTGCAAGAAAAATCATTCCTCTCCAATATCGAAGAAGATCCTCTTTGGAATTAATACTTTTTAATTTCAGCATAAAATACTTCGGTCGTAAATAAAATTTCCTATATGCTTTCTTTCGTAATTGAATAAGTTGTTCTGGATTTTCATAATCCTTTGGTAAAAAGACAAAGTTAACATTTGTATGACTCGCATGATCGCCCTCACCATAATAAGTCCCATATTTTCCACTCTTACAAGCTTCATACATCTCTGTACCTTCATAAGGTGTAGTTAGATTAAACTGCCCATAATCCAGATCTAAAGAAATTGCAAAATCAATTGTTTTCTCTCCCATCTCAGGAGTCTCAAGTGGTAATCCTAAAATAAAAGATCCCCTTACTTCAATTCCTGCATCATGCGCCCACTTAACAGCATTCTTCATCATTTCAAGAGTCTGCCCTTTCTTCATAAAATTCAACAACTCTTGATTTCCAGTTTCTAATCCAAAGAAAATATTCCAGCATCCAGCTTTCGCCATTTTCTGCATTCTATCAGGTTTAACATAATTAACTTTTCCATAACAGCTCCAAACAATATCCATTTTTTTCTCTATTAGCGCATCACAAAATTCTTCAACCCAATCCCCACCCATTAAAAATTCATCATCCCAGAAAGAAACTTCTTTTATTCCATATTCCTTTTGTAAATATTCTAATTCTTCTATAGCTCTTTTCACACTTACTCTTCGATAACTTTTCTCTCGTACAAAAGGAGTAGATTCAAAACAAAATGTACACAGAGAATAAGTACAACCACGTCCAGTAACCATATTCGTCGCCGGTAAACGTTTATATTGATTTGGAACAGGTACATATTTCTTCAAATCAAAATACTTTCGTGACGGAATTGGGAACTCATCAAGATTATTGATTGTTGGTCTATATCCTGAAAATTCCACATTCTCATTTTTTCTATAATAAACTCCTTTCACAGTAGAAATATCTTTTTTATTAGCTAAAGCAAAAACTAATTCTTTCAAAGTATTTTCAGCTTCTCCATAAACAACATAATCAATAGAAGAATTCTCTAAAGTAGATTTAGGATAAATACTGGCATGAACACCTCCACAAATATTAACAATTTCAGGAAAGTTTTGTCTAACCAGATTAAAAACATAATTAACAATAGGCGTTGTTGCAGCAAGAAGAGAAAGGCATATCGCATTAGGTTTATAGCCATTAATAAAACTGAGAAGATCTTTCTCCGTTAAATTATCTACTTGTAAGTCTAAAATATGAACTTCATTTCCTCCATTTTCTAAAATTGTCGCAAGAAGCGCTGGACCTAAAGGTGGCAAGAATCCTTTCTTTTGTGTTACTTTTTCTCCTTCTTTTGGAAAAACTCCATAAGGAGGAATAATAAATAATATCTTCATATCATAGAATACAAAAAAGATGTCTATATAAAATTTACTAAGCAATCAATTTCTATTCTGCAGAACAACTATCTGATTACAACCAAACTGAAAAGTTCTATATCGAAGAATTTTAAAACCTAAATCCTTCGCAAGAATCTGAAATCTCTTCTTATTATAAATCACAACATGATCATCACGTGCAGCAGGACTAAAAAGGCGTATTGATGAGCCTATTCTATGAAATATATCATTTCCTAGAGGAGTAGGGGTTGTAATAACAATAATACCTTTAGGTTTCAAATATTTCTTTGCCTCCTTCATAATATGTTTCTGATTATATAAATGTTCCACAAGCCCAACCATAAGAATAGTATCAAAAGTTTTATTCAATTTTAACTCATCCTCATCAAAATCAGCCTGAGAAAAAGTAGCATGAGGGAATTTTTTTCTCATTCGTGCAATAACAGCAGGATCCCCATCAATCCCAGAATAAGTTGTAATCTTTTTTTTACAAAGATCAAAAAAATCTGCTTGTCCGCAACCTAAATCTAATACATCGCCCCTGACATAAGGCTTTACATATTTCTTTCTTTGCTCTCTAATATACGGAGAAAGAATTCCAATAGGAATTTCCCCTTCTTTCAAAGAAAATAAAACCATAAATCAAATCTATTAAGGTCAATTTATAAATTTTATGCTAAATGAATAGCAGGATCAAAATATATATGGAGATATTCAAAAAAGAAGTCTGTAAAATCAACAGTATCATTCTCTAATCTTTCTTTTTTTTCTTTCCATTTATCTTTACTCTTAGGATCAGCCATAAGTTCCTTAAGTTTTGCAAATGCATCAGAAAAAGAAGCATAAGAATATACAATACCATATTTATAATGAAAATCATTAAATTGCCCTTTTGCATGTAATTTGTTAACAAGTGAATTACAACGAATTGCAGGTGTACCTAAAAGTCCCGCTTCAATAGACATAGTTTGACTATCTCCAAAATAAAAATCAGCATAATATAAGAGAGAATGCATATCCATTGGGTCTACAATATAAGAAGCAAATTCCTCAGGAAACTTACCCTCAGAACTAATCAAAACTTTTCCATGTTTAGACAATTCTTGTACTAATTGTCTTCGTTGTTCTAAATTTAATCCTGCTTCATGCTCATCATGACAAGAATCCCAAGAAACAAAACGAATTACAGAATATTTTTCTCCTTTTTTAACACCATAAAAAGTAGGTACAGAAGGATCTGGAATAAATCTTTTACTATTAAGATATGCCATTTCATAATATCCAGAAAAACGTGTATGTCTTTTTCCAAAATCTTTCATAAAACAATAAGGAGTAACAACATTTGTAACAACTTTATATGCCAGTGTAGGGATCATACCTTGGTCTTCAGTATCAGAAACAGACACACTTGGAATCCCTAAAATTCTTCCAATAGGCCCTATAGAAAATCCATCACCTGCAACAAGCACATCTGGTTTGAATTTTCGTGCTAAAGATAGTATCTTTTTTGTTCTTTCAGTGTATTCTATAATCCTTCCAAAATTCCCTCTACGAATAATACCAGAATCTACAAAATCAAAATTTTCTTTTCTTAATAATCGTGCAACAACTTCCTTATCTCGTGCAACAATCAGCAGTTCATCTCCTCGGCTCTGTGCATACTTCATATAATGTTTTAATCTATGGAAATGTGCAGGATGAAGGATATCTATAAGAATTTTCATAAAATGGAAACAGATGGAGGATTTAAAAGAGTTATGAAATCTCTGAGTTACGCAAACCTTAAAAAAGACTCTAAAAAGAAAAAAAGAATGAATAAAAAACTCCTTGGTATTGTTATTTTATTAATTTTAATCAAGATTCTTCTTGCAATGTTAATCACAGTACCCTTAGGATTTTCTGATAGCCTAACTCATCTTGAAGGGGCAAAAACATTTTTTGCAAATCCAAGTCTTAGTTCGGCTATAAGCACCCAAAAATATACTCTTTTTCCATTACTCATCTCACCATTATTATTCTTCAAAGACATGGGTTTTGTATATTTTTTAATTCTTGTGCTTAATGCCATAATCTCTTCTCTAATAATTTTTCCTACATATAAGATCGCAAAAGAATTTCTACATGAAAAAGAGAGCATTCTTGTTGCCACAGTCATTGCAATGCTCCCTGCAATATTTATTTCTTCATTTTATATTATGAGTGAAGCACTATTCTCCTTGCTTTTAATAACAAGTCTTTACTTAATATTTCAGGCATATACAAAACAAAAAAAGAAATGGGATATTCTTGCAGGGATATCTGTTGCTGCAACATTACTTACAAAATCTATAGGAATCATTCTCATTCCAATTGTATTTTTTCTTTTTCTAAGGGCCATAAAAAACAAACAATGGAGTTTAGTAAAAACTAAAATTCTCTTAGGATTAAGTACCTTCCTTTTTCTTCTTCCATTCTTTATTGCTAAAGGCCAAAAGAACGGTTTCACGCTTGCAGGGATATTAGGATATTCAAACGAGATAACAAATATAACACATGCTACAAATCCTACTATAAAAATACTCTGGTTATTCTTTTATACAGACTACATCATTCTTGCAAGTACAATCATCTGTGCCTGTATTTTCATATATGCATTACTAAATTACAAAAAGAAAAATGAAAAAGAAAAAATTATTCTACAACTAACATTTTGGTTATTGATAGGAACTATTCTCATTGCAGCAAACAATGCAAGTTACTTCTCAAATATTGAAGATACAAGAATAATAGGGCGATATGTAGAAATAAACTTAGTATTATTAATTCTAACAAGTATAGTTTTCATACGAGACTGGAAAAGCCATTGGGACTTTCAGAAAACACTAATTCTTCTTCTCATAACAATAACAACACCTTTTATTTTAACAAGGGCATTATTTCCATTGAATAATACAGGACTTTCCCTTTTAGGAACAATACAAATTATATTTCAATTATTTAAACTACAAATTTGGTTAGCAACAATTCCCCTATTAATAGTGGTTTTTTTAATATTAAAAATTAAAAAGTTAAAAGCAAATAAATTTCTATATTTTTTATTTTTATACTTTCTCATTATAAGTTTACTTAGTACCTCAATGATTATATATGATGCAAATAAGAACTGGGCATCATTAGAAGAAACAGAATTAGGCCAGTGGATAAATATCAATCTTGCGAAGAATGCAACATTTCTCATTGATATTAATGACATGTTAGATACAGACTTCAGATCTAAATCAACAAATGTTACCGAAACAAAAGATCGCCCAATAACAGTCATTGGATATTGGATCTATGGGAATTATACAATAACAGACGTCACAGAAGCAAAAAAGTTTAATTACATTATTTCAACACAAGATCTTCCATATGATATTGTAAAAGAAGGAGAAACAATAAAGATTTACAAAGTGAATGCTCCTTAAGAAGATATTTAAACAAAATTCTCTAAAAACTTGAAGATGGATGATCAAAAAACAATGAAGACTATTGCGAAAGCAGCAATAATCTTTCTTTTGGGAACAGTTCTCATAAAGATTATTACATATGCCTTCCGTGTTATTATTGCTAGAACAGGAGTAGAAAACTACGGATTGATTTCTTTAGGGCTTGCAGTTTATGGGATAATTAGCGTAATTTGTGTATTTGGAATGGACACTGGTCTTTATGGTCTTCTCTCTAATACTATCA
>CAYHUV010000038.1:0-9369 GCA_964359695.1 Candidatus Woesearchaeota archaeon | reverse complement strand
ATATTACTCAAAGCCGCTGCCAAAGTGTCGTTCATTGCCATGTTAATAGTATTTCCTGAATCCTAATTTTGTTGCATTATCTCTAAAACATTGCCTGCAAACATCTAGGCTATATTTTTGGATATGTGCACCAAGCCTTCCACAAATTTTACAAGGTTTTGAATTAATTCCAAATTTCCTAGGTTTTGGGGCATTATGTTTAAGGAATTTCTTTAGTTTTACAGGCTTATTTTTAAGCTGTTTAAATACCTTCTTGTAACTACCTGCAGTCATTCTTCAGCCTCCTCTTTCTCAACAACAGTAATCTTTAAAGTATTTCGCGCAAATGCAATAGCTTCTGCTTTAGAGATTGCATGTCGTGCAGGGATAATTCTTTTTTGTAAGGTTCTCCTTTTAATTCTAAAACCTTTTCTTTGTAGACTAACAGCAATTTCAAATCCTCTAATTCCCACTTCAGGGATATAATTCAAAGTAGGGACATCAAGGTATTCTTTAATTCCAAATGAAAAGTTTCCATAAATATCAAATGATCTTGCTGGAAGTATGTTATCTTTTGCTTGAAGGAGTGTCTTAAGAACTTCTTTTGCTTTTTCTCCTCTAAGAGTAACTTTAGCACCAATAACCAAATTAGGTCTTAATCCCCATGTTGGAATTCTTTTTTGCGTTAATGTTTCAGAAGGTTTAAGTCCTGATATTTTCTGAAGTAGAATTTTCCCTTTTTCTAATTCTGGTCCAGGCTTACCAGTACCAACATTCAAAGTAACTTTCTCTATCCCAATTTCTTTCATAACATTCATTTTTCCTCTAGTGTATGCATTTTTCCAATGGCATAGGCATATCTTCTTGCAGTTTCAAAACTTCCTTCAGAAGTTTTTACAATAATATTTTTTTCTTTTGTATTTTCAAGTGTTCCAACAAATCCTCTCTTTGTTCCACCAATAATATAAATTCTTGCTCCCTTTTTTAGAGAAATATGTTCTTTTAGACTTCCATCTTTAATAGAAGTAACTAAGGTGTCTCCTGTCTTGTAATCTCCTTTATTGAGAAGAAGATTTGTTCCATCGGAATTATTTAGTTGGACTTTTTGATTTTTGATAATGGTTTTATTTCTAATCTGTACAAGACGAAGATCTTTTTCATCATCTCCTAAAAGAAGAAGTCTAAACTTCCCTTTAGTATCATAAAAAACTCTATAACTTTGATTAAGACTTGGTACAGTGATAACATCCATAAGGCCTACTGGGTAATGAAGGTCTGTTCTAACTTTTCCATTAACTAATATTTTTCTCTCATTCAATATTTTCTTGGTCTCTTTTCTAATTCTTGCAAACTTCAAAAGGTCTGTAATAACAATAGACAGAGGAATAGATTCTAGTAAACTATGAGGTCCAGCTGCTGGTCGAGTGATAAACTTGATTCCTTTTCTTTTCACACCCCAACTTGTTGGCGAATTCAATCTTGATAAATGATTTTGAACCATTTTATTTTTTCTCCTTTGTATTTTTCTTTTCTAATTTTTCTTTTCTATATTTATCAGTAAGCTCTAACTCAGTAATCATAAGATTTGAAGATTGTAAAGGGACAAAAACTTTGTTTCCATCTTTCTTCACAATATCGATTCCTTCAATATAGATTTTTTGGTTTTGCACAAGGACCTTATTAACCTTTCCAGTTTTATTTCTGTATTCTCCTCTAAGGATTTTTACTTTGTCTCCTTTTCTAATAGTAATACTTCGCAAACCATATTTTTTTCTAAGTTCAGGACTAAGATGTGTCCCTAAAAAAGTATGTTGTACATGAAGAGGAGCATTATATCTATATTTCCTCTGTTTACTTGGACGTTTACTCGAATTCCAATCCTTTGACCAGTTTATTTTCATTTTTTATACCACAATACTGGAGACTTTGGAAATACCAGGCCATCTTTCAGCAGCTTCTTTTGCAATTGCTCCTTTAAAGATTGTTCCTTTAGGATTTCCTTTATCATCCTTTAATATAATTACTGCATTATCTTCAAATTTAATACGAGTTCCATTAGGTCTCTTATATTCCTTCTTCTGTCGCACAATAATCGCTGACACAACCTGTTTTCTCATTTCTGGTTTTCCTTTAATAACAGATGCTTTGATAAGGTCTCCAACTCCAGCTGAAGAAAGTCTTCTTCGAACTGTTTTATGTCCTTTCACACTAATCAGTTTTACAACTTTTGCTCCAGAGTTATCACATGTAGGAATTTCTGCTCCTACTGGCAGTGCCCTTACTTTAAACCCAGTTATTGCTTTCATTTATTCACCTTCATTACAATAAATTTTTTAGTTTTACTAATAGGCCTAGTCTCTGCAATAGTAACCATATCGCCAATCTCAGCTTCAATACATGCAGGATTATGTGCCTTAACACGTGATCTACTTTTAGAGTATCGCTCAAATTTAGATAAATATGAAATACGTTCCCATTCAACATTAACAGTTTTATGAGTATTTTTCTTTATGACCTTTCCTTCAAAGACTCTTCCATGTAGTCCAATAGTCCCATGAAAAGGGCAGTGTTTATCTACACAGCTATTGCTAGGTGAAACGAAGCCCATGCCAACATTTTTCTTTGTTTTCATTTTTTGATTCTATCTTCCGGCCTTCCGACCAAGATATCTCCTTTGATTATTATTCCTTGATTGTTAATTATTAATTTGAAGCTTGTTCCTTTTTTTAACACGCGCTTCTCATCATTCTTGCTTTGGATCATAAAGCTATGTTTTGTTTCATCGACAATTTCTCCTTTGATCCCAATCAAGTTTTTGTTTTGTGCATCAACCACCACAACGTCAAGACCAATCAATTCATGTCTCGCGATGTTTGTCGGTGATCTCATTTTCGGTAAATATTTGTTTCATTAGTGACTGTGATAGAGCTCGCGGAAAAACCTTCCTCAATAACATATTTTTTTGCTTTCTCGAGGTGATCTCCTTGAAGTTCAATGTTTTTTTCCTTTGTTGTTCCCCCACAAGCTAGTTTTGATTTCAATTTTTTTGCTAGGTCCTTGATGTTGATTGTTTTATCATTAATACCTGAGATTACTGTTATGAGTTTACCAAACCTTCGTTTGACAAGCCTAATCTCAATCTTCTGCTCTTCCTTTGCGATAGTTTCACAAACACAGAGTTCCTGAGGAAGACCACATTTAGAGCAAATCTCACGCATGGGGTTTATTTGTATCCTCCTTCATCTTTTCAGTCATAATCGTCATAATTCGTGCAACAGTTTTTTTAACATTCACAACATTTCCTGGGTTTTCTGGAACAGTCCCAGCAGAAATCTGTGCATTGATTTTAATAAGATCTTTTTTTAACTCTATTAACTTATTCTCAAGTTCCTGTTTACTCATTTTTCGAATATCTTTATTCTTGATCTTCATTGCTATTTTCTTCCTTTGTTGTTTTTTTTGCAGTTTTTTTCTTTACAATTTTCTTTTTTGCTTTAGATTTTTCTTCGGATTCAGTTTTTTCTGAAACTTCACCTTTTGCTTCTGTTTCTTTGGCTTCTTCAACTTGAATAGTTATTTTTGATTGATCGATAATTGTTAATCTATCAGGTAAGATAGTTTTAGGAGGAAGGATTCTAACCTTAATCCCAATACTTCCAGATTTTAAATTTGCAGTAGCTATTCCATATTGAACATAAGACATTGAAATATCCCCAGATTTCTTCAAGTATCCTGCATAAAATCTCCAAGTCTTAGCTCGTGCTCCAGGGAGTCCTCTACCACCAATAGCTATTTCAGCACCCATTGCACCAGCATCAATAATTCTTTGCAGTGTTTTGTATCCTACAGATTTAAATCTTTTAGGACCAAACCTTTCTAAGGTTGTAACAATTTGTTCTGCCATAGTTTGTGCATCGAGATTAGGATTACCAATCTCCGCAACTTCAATTTGTGGATTTTCCATTTTAAATCTTGCTTTGAAAACTTTTGTAAGCTCTCTAATATTTTCTCCACCCTTTCCAACAATCAATCCAGGGCGTGCAGTATAGATAATTATTCTCTCCCCTAAAGGAGTTCTTTTGATTTCAAAGGAGCTATATTTTCCTGATCCTAATTCTTTGTGGAGGTATTCATTAACTAAATATTCCCTCATTTTCTCTCCTACAAATTTTCGCTCAATCATTTTGTCTTTTTCTCCTTCTTTTGCTCAGTTTTTTTCTTTTCTTTTTCAGCAAGAGCAATTTCAATATGGGTTCGTTTTGCATGTCTCCCACGAAATCTTCCCGCTTTCATCTGTGTGCTTCCTTTGTTTGCAACAGCACGAGAGACAAAAAGGCTCTCAATATCTAACCCTCTGTTTTGTGCATTCATTTCAGCAGAGTTTAATAATCGTAATATTTCCTTTGCAACTTTTGAAGGAAATCTTCCTGGTCCAATTGATCCTCTTTTATGGCCAAGATCCATATGGTAACGTTTGAAAGGCACAGCAACTTTTAATGCAATTACATCTTCCATTTTTTTCTTTGCATCAACAAGTGTTCTTCCTCTAATAAACCCAGTAACTTCTACTGCGAACTTCCTTGAGATACTCAAGTTTTCTCCTTTTGCAGTTGCGATGTGTTCTTTATTTTCCATTTTTATTTCACTGATGCTGCGGAACTAGATTTTGTTGCTCCAATTCCTGGTGCAGAGTGTGTAACTCTATTTCTTGTAAGTGTAAATTCTCCTAAATAATGTCCAAGCATATCTGGAAGAACTTCGATTTGAACGAATCCTTTTCCTGCATGTACATGTATCATAAGACCAAGCATTTCTGGAATAACAACCATATCTCGGCAATGTGTTTTAATAGGTTTTTTATATTTGCCTTCTTTGGCTTTTTTAATCTTAATCAAAAGTCTCTTTTGCATTTCAGTAAATCCTCTTTCAAGGCTTCTTCTTTGTCGAGCTGGTACAATTCTTGCAAATTCTTTTACATCAAGAGCTTTTATTTGTTCAATAGTTTTTCCTCGATAGGTAAATTCCTTACGTGCCATTATCGTTTTCTCCCACTTCTTCGTGCTCTAATTAATCCTACATTTCTTCCTGCAGGTGCCCAACGAGGAGCAGTCTTAGGTTTCCCAACATGTCTTCCTCTTCCAGATCCGAATGGATGATCAACAGCATTCATAGCTACTCCTGAAGTCTGTGGATAGAGTTTGTTTCGTGCTCTCATAGCATGCATTCTCTTTCCTGCCTTCAAGAATGGTTTTTCTGATTTTCCATCACCTGCAATGATTCCTATAGTAGCTCGACACTCTCCAACAAAAGTTTTTTGTTTTTTTGAAGGGAGTTTAACTATAACACAATTTTCAACTTTTCCAATAACACGTGCGAAAACTCCAGCTGTTCGTACAAGCTTACCACCATCACCAGGTTTACATTCAAGATTATAAATTGTAGTGCCTTCAGGGATATTTTTCAAAGGGAGAACATTTCCAGTTTGTACAGGTGCACCTGCACCAGAAGCAACAATATCTCCAACTTTTACATTTAATGGAGCAGATATGAGCACCTCTTCTTTAGTACTATATTTGATTTTTGCTAAAGGAGCCATATGCCCAGGGCAATCAATAAGCTCATCAATTTTTCCATACACCACAGAATTTCTTTCAACTTCATCATAGGCTCTATACTTGATTTCTCCATAGTATCTATGACTTGGAGCTCTATAAGTAGTTGTTCCTCTTCCTCTACGTTGTGTAATTAGTCGCTTTCCCATTTTATAATAATCCTAACTGTGTTGCAACATCCAATGCTGGTGTTTCAGCAGACAGCTTTAGGTATGCTTTTTTTTCTCCCGAAGGAAGAATAGTTGTATTAATTTTTAAAATTTTAATTTTGAATAATTCTTCTGCAGCTTTTTTAATCTCTGGCTTACCTGCTCTTCTATCCACAATAAAGACAAGTTTGTTTTCAGTTTGCATTAACTTAACATTCTTCTCAGTAGTAAGTGGATGCTTCAAAACTGCAAATATTTCATTATTCATTTCTTAGTCTCCTTTTTTACTTGAGTATAAAATAACCTTTCCTTATCCATAAGTTCAATAGCCTTATCTGACCAGAGGGTTAATCTTCCAGCATTTGTACCTGGTGCAAGTAGTTCTGCACTTAAATTTTTAACAAGACATACATCAATACCTTGAAGATTTCCTGCCGCTTGAAGAAGAGCACATTCTTTTGAAACTACTAAAAGAGGCCCTTTTTTCTTTCTATAAGGTCTCCCTCTATTTTTTCCTTTTCCTGCTCTAATTTTTTTCACAGCAATTCTTTCCAATTCTTTTTTTAAACCTACTTTTGCAAGGAAATCATAAACTTCTTTTGCTTTCTTTAGATCTTCAATTTTATTTTCAACAACGAATGATTCAGTGGTATGTCCTCTTTTTTTAACAAGAGAGCTATCCATAGTTGCAGCAATTGCACTTCGAATTGCTTTTCTTCTTTCTTTAACATTAATTTTAAGATCCCAGATCTTTGCAGCTTTAGGAGGATGAGAAACTCTTCCTCCAACAGTGTTAGGTGCAACTGCTCCCATATAATAAAAATTCATTCCTCTTCTAGAGAGTACTTTTCTTGGAGTTCTTGATTGCCCTCTTCCATAAGTGGTCTTATAATGCTTTCTTCTTTTTGTAATAAAAGCAGATTGACGTAATCCTGCTCCAATTTTGGTTCCATATGCTTGGATATTATGTGATTGTTGTGCAAGTACTGCTTTCTTAATTAAATCTGGTCTAAACACTTCAGAGAATTGCGGAGGTAAGTTGACTTCCTTTCCTTTTTTCCCATCCATTCCCATAACTGCTGTCTTCATCGTTGTTTAGACTCCAGACTGGTATAAATAATTGGCATATTATAGATTTTTTTCTTTATTCGAATTGCTTCAGAAAACGCAACTGGTCTTTTTGTTGGCCCAGGAATAGACCCTTTCAATAAAACATAATCATTCTTCACAAATCCATAGCGAACAAATCCTCCAGCAGGATTAATCTCCTTAGGATTGTTTCCAATTTTCAAAGTCATTTTATTGTACTCTGTTCGTAAATGATAGCCCCATTTTCCACATTGAGCTACAGTATAAAGAACTTTATTTGGATGCCATGGTCCAAGTGTTCCAACTTTTCTTCGTGCTTTCTCTGCCTTATGTTGCAAACGTTTTACACCAAATTTTTTCACAACACCAGAGAAACCTTTTCCTTTTGTAACAGAATGAATGTCAACATATTGTGCTTCTTTGAGTACTTCAGAAACTTTAATTTCTTTATCAAGAAGACTTTGTGCATAGGCAGATTTTTCTTGAAGATCTTTTCCACCAATACTAAACTCAACAAGATCTGCTTGTTTTTTCCCCATTCCAGTAAGTTTAGGTTGAGTATACACAGTAACTTTCAAAACATCAAAATGTTCTGGGGCTTTATTTTCTTTTTTAGAAACTTTTATTTTCCTTTCAAGTTCTTTTGTAACTTTCTTAGAAAATATCTCTGAAATAAGTTTAAGATCACCATCTTCATTTTGGGCATAATAACGAACAGAATACACTTTTAATGGAGGACATTCAATCACTGTTACTGGAGTGAATACATCCATATTTTTTCTATGTGAATTAGGATTTGTTTCTTTAACTAAAAGGTGTGTCATTCCTACTTTGTAACCTAAGAATCCAAGAATTTTTTTATCTTTAGAATCAGCCTTAGATCGTACTCGTGGGGTGTGCTTACTACTTCGAGCATGTGGCCAAAATTGTAAACTTCCTCTCCTTGGGTGATGTTTTACCATACTATTGTTAGTATCTAATTGTACTTGTCTTCGCAGACAGCAGGTTTAGAGACGTCGAACCTGCACTCGCCTTTTTGAGAATCAGAACCAAAGTCCTGTCGTTCGACACATGGGTGTGAACTCTCGCAAGATAAGAGTATTAAATGCAATCCTCCGATCTGCATTTTGATTCTAGCAGAAAAAATCCAGTTCCTTATAAACCTTGTGGTAAAGTGTATGCTAGAGAATATACATAATGCTTCTCAAGAGGGAATCCTTTTAAAGAGTGTTCTCCCAAGTAAACTAAAATGAATATACGTAAAACAATTTTACCTGCAGCTGCAATGGAAAAACTTTTGAAAAAGGCAGGTGCTGAAAGAGTTGCTGATGATGCAAAAGAACGACTTATTGAAGTTCTCGAGGCAAGAGCAGAAGAAATTGGACAAAAAGCTCTTCGTTTTGCACAGCATGCAGGAAGAAAAACAATCAAAGCTTCTGATATTCGAGAAGCTGCAAAGTGATTATAATTTTTTTACAAATGATTCTCTATCTGACAATGAATAGCCCTTAATTATTTCAACAGCTTTATTACTATTTTCTATAAAATCTCTTCCGAATTGATTCCATCCGTTTGGATTGACACGAAAAATTGGATGTCCTCGTGCAGTGTATACTTCAATTCGTTTGAATCCTATTCTTTTTGCAATAAATTCTGCTGTGACTAATCCTCCAATGCCAAGGCTAACTCCAGCAGGAAGTTGGGCATTTCTACAAGCCTGCAGTTGAGAAACAAGCACAGTATCATTCTGCGCCCAGAACCCGATGACTAATGCAAGATTTTTTTCTGTTGTTGCTTCTTTTTTGTAGACTTCGATGAGAAATGGCGCATCTGATCGAATACCTCCGCCTAACACTCCTCCATGACTTAAAGTTCCAATTCCAAAATTTGTGGAAATTGTGTAATCTGCAAGATTTTGTCCATTTGGAAAAATAATTTCTTTAGTTTCAGCTGTTAAGGTTTCTACAAAAAATCTTTCTCCTTGGCTTGCAAGTTGTTCTAGCTTTGCTGCATTTTCAAACTTTACACCTTGTTCAAGTCCATAAACTGAAATTAGATTGGTTTCTAAAACATAACCTTGTGGAAAAAGAGGAACAAGAGAATTTGATCCTTGTATTGTTGTTTTTCTTATTTTATCTGTACTTGATTGATAATAAGGATCTTTAAGATCATATTGATAGATATCATTTTCAATAAGTTCCCAGAGCTCTCTCAAATCCTTCGGTGTGACGAGTGTTCGCCCATCTAAAACTATCTCTAAAGGCATATCAAAAATATATTCTCTTAACTCATTGAATCTTCCTTCGCACTTAACAACTTTTTTTGGTCGATCCATCTTTCTTGAGAGTTTGTATCCTTTATATAAACCTTCCCATTTAGGACTACCTGAGAGAAGTTACTAATCTTTTGCTATAGGTTGGACCACTTGCTCGTGAACCCCCATAATCTAATTTTCTTGCAGATCCATCCCAGAATAAAGCAAACTGTTCAGCAAGATTATCTTTATTTTCTGGATGTTCTAAAAAGATGGGATGAGCTCT
>CAYHUV010000037.1:0-9421 GCA_964359695.1 Candidatus Woesearchaeota archaeon | reverse complement strand
TTACTCCGAATCTTGCTCCAAGTCTTTATTCAGGATTTTTTATTAAGAGTCCTTACAGCAAATGTTTCTAAAGAAGCATGTTTAGGAATTCCTACGCATCTCCAAGGGGTTAATACTATAAATAACGGAGATTTTTTTGTAGGGAATAATAATTATAGCGAATTGGGATTCCTAGAATCAAGAAAAGAGAAATAGATATAAATCCTTTCACTCATCATATATAACATTAGCTAATACCAAGAAAGTTGGCGCTTCTCAACACTTGTCTACAAAAAGAAACAACTGTCTAATAAATCAAACAATAGAAATCCTTATAAATGTCCACTATATCAAACATATGTACAAAAATATGGACATACTCAACTATTTCATAAATGAACCTGAAAGAGAATTTCATGTAAGAGAACTAGCAAAACTTACCAAAAAATCTCCTTCAACAATTTCAAAATATCTAAAGCAACTAGAAAAGAAACATATTCTTCTTTCAGAAAAAAAGTTAAATCATCTTTTTTTCAAGGCAAATACAGAAAATCAAGCATTTAAAGACAAAAAGATCTTTTACAGCGTAGAGAAAATAAGAAAATCTAACCTTATAAGCTATTTAGCCCAAGAATATACTCCAGAAGCAATAATCCTTTTTGGTTCTTTTGCAAAGTCTGAAAATATAAGTACAAGTGATATAGATCTATTACTTATTACTCCAGTAAAGAAAGATACAATATTAGATAAATTCGAAAAAGAACTAAATCATAAGATCCAATTATTCGTACACTCAAAAAAAGAGATAGAAGATATCAAAAATAAAAACCCCAGACTCTTAAATAATTTTATTAATGGGATAAAACTTTATGGGTATTGGGAGCTGTTTAGATGAAATTTAGTGATTTTATAAAAAGGAAAGAGGTGAGAAAAGCAGAGTTTGATAAAGGTTTATTTGACTCTCTTATAGCAACGGCAGAATTAGATCTCAAATTTCTAGAAAAACTAAAAATTGATGAATATTCTGCAAGAAAAATTATGAGTAACTATTACGATGTATTGAGAAGTCTTCTAGAAGCAATAGCTCTAAAAGAGGGATATAAAGTTTATTCTCATGAAGCCTTTACTTTTTATCTAAAAGAGAAAGGAGAATCAGAAATTTCTCTAAAGTTTGATAGATTTAGAAAGAAAAGAAACAGCATTAATTATTATGGGGAAAGTATCTCTATAGAAGAAGTAAAAGAATATTCTGAAGAGATAAGAAAGATAATAACTGAATTAAAAGGGAAATATCTTGCAAAACACATATAAATTCTATTCACCCATCAGATATAACATTAGCTAATACCAAGAAATTCGGCGTTTTTAATTTTTCTTCCAATATTCTTCTAAGTTAAAAAGAATTCCCAATTCCACATCTGCAAAACTATCTTTCCCATACTCAAAAGGATTATCCATATCTTTAATGAGAAATAATAAACTCAGAAGAACCATAGATACAGCATCAACAATAACGAGACCACCATAACTAACATCAACTTGAACAAATAACAATAATAACAAAATAATCCCTATAGCTAACTCAGCAATTGTATACGCAGCAGGTATAAAAGAAGTTTCTTCAATCGTATCAATCCTATGACACAGCCTATCAATAAGTGTTAATTCATTTCTTAACTTAATAATAAAATTTGGCTGCACACCAACTCTACTAATCTGTCCAAGAATTATATTCACTTTCTCTATTTGCATATCAATAGTTTTCAATTTCCAAGAATTACTTCGTAAATTATCAGTAATAGTATACAAAAGATTCTTCACTTCCTGTCGAAACGCCACAACAAAATGTTCCTGTTTTTTATCAAAAGGAATAACACGAATATCCTTATTTAAAGTTTTCAAAGCAACTGCAAGCTCTCCTGGAATCTTCTCTGCTTCTTTATAATCCGAAACTGCACCTGCAAAGAGAATCCCAATGGTAAAAAATACCCCACCTAAAAAAGCAGTAAGCAAAGGATTTATAGTTATAAGAGACCAGCTAAAATAATCAATAATGAATTTCACAACAAGTAAACCTAAAGTAACAGACCCTGCCCTGATTGCAACACCATAACGCTGTTTAAAACTCTTCTTTTCTCCAACAGGAAGATAATCAACAATATCTGTAATTCGTGTGTTATTCCTAAAACTGAACTTTTAATACTACTATTCAAAGGTTTTTACCAGCCATTTCCAAGGGTTAATTCTTAAGCTTCTTTACCACATCTTTCACAGAAAGCATGTCTTCCTTCCCTGTATTCATATCTTTTAACTTCACTTTTTTCTTTTTCAACTCATCTTCACCAACAAGAACAACGTAAGGTATTTTATACGCATTCGCAAAATCCAAAGCTTTAGACACACTCTTTGCAGCAAAGTAGACATCACTCGCAACACCTTTCTCTCGCAATTCTATAACAACTTGCCACACTTTTTCTAAAGGAACCCCAATCGGAATCACAAATACTTTCACCACAGATTTAACAGTCTGCTTTCGCTTCTCTGCAACTGCAACCATTATTCTATCAAGACCGAAAGAACATCCAACTGCTGGATACTCTTGTGCACTTCCTAAGAGATCTCCAATCATCTTGTCATATCTTCCACCAGAACCAATTGCACTTGTCACTTGTGTTCCAGGAGCATAGACTTCAAAAATACTTCCCGTATAATAGGCAAGCCCTCGTGCAAGAGCAGGAATAAAAAGAACATTTTTCTGAGGACAATATCCTAAAAGTGTTCGCATCTCAACAACACCTTCATTCTCTTTGCCGACAAACGCAGCAATCTGGTCAAGGATTTGTATATTGCTTCCTTTCAAATTAAGAAGTTCAAACAATTTCGTAACACTTTCTTTCTTCACCTTCAATGCATAGATTTCTTCTTCAACATCTTTTCGTGATTTCTTATCAAGCTTATCAATTGCAAGAATAACAGCACTCCGTTTATCTTCAGAAATTCCTAAAGTGTTCATCATAGCATCAAGAATCTTTCGATTATTCACACGCACTTCCACATCTAATCCTAAATCAGCAAATGCTTGCAAAAATAATTGTACACACTCAGCATCCGCAGCAATATTCTTCGTGCCTACAACATCACAATCACACTGAGTAAACTCTCGTAATCTATTTGAACCAACAGGTCCATCTCGAAACACAGACCCCATTTGATATCGCTTGAAAGGCATTTTTAATTGTGGATTCATAGCAACAAATCGTGAGAAAGGCACAGTAAGATCATATCGTAATCCTAATTTTCGCTGTCCTTGATCCGTAAGTTGAAAAGTCTCCTTGAGAATCTCAGCACCACCAGTATACTTAGAAGAAAGTGTTTCAAACTGTTCTAAAATAGGAGTTTGCAGAGGGTTAAACCCAAAAATTTCAAAGTTTTTTTTCAAGACAGCCTGTATTTCCTGAAGAAGAATAGCTTCCTCAGGAGCACTATCTCTCGTTCCTTTTGCTGTGCTTAATTCCATGTTTTCACCTCAGTAAGAAAAAAAGGAAGGTAGCGGAGATTTGAACTCCGGTCAAGGGATCCACACTGGGGAGCTTTTTGACAAAGCTTGTCCCCTATACTAACCACTGTACTACTACCTTCATTAGAGAATAAAAATATTTGAATGGATTTAAAAATGTTTTCAAAAGCAAGAGAACTAGAAGAATCTAAAATACTATCAATGAATACAATCAACTCGTGTCATTTTATCTCTATAATTTAAGGGCTTTAACAATATATAAACCTTTTGGTAGTTGTCGAAAGAGTTATAAAACAATCTAACTTAAGAAATAAAAATGAAAAAGACAGTGTTAACAATAATTATTCTTATTATTCTAACAGCATGTACACAGCAAATAGAAGAAAAAAAAATTATTTGTATAGATACAGATGATCTTTCCTATACTACGTCAGGTAAGGTACAAATAGGTGAAGAAACATTCAGAGATTCTTGTGATAGTGATGGAAAATTAAATGAAATGTTTTGTTTAGGAACAAATACAGAAACACAAATAGTTGATTGTTCCACAGAATTTGGAGATAATTACATTTGTGAAGAAGGCTTATGTACTGAAAAAGTACCTGAACAAATAATCGAAGAAACAAATAATATCATTTTTGTTAGTTCTCTAGATGATTATTTCTATGCTGTAAATGCAAATGATGGAACAGAACTCTGGCGATATAAAATTGGTGACACACAACATAGCACACCTTTAGTCAAAGATAATATTGTTTACACAGGCTCAGCAAATGATTACTTATACGCTTTCAATATAACCACAGGAACAATTGTCTGGAAATATATAACAGGTGATTTATATTGGAGTCAAATTATTGTAGATGAAACAATATATGCTTCTTCTAGAGACGAAAAAGTCTATGCATTTAATTCTAAAACAGGAAACATACTTTGGAGTTATAAAACAAAAGACCAAAATAACCCTACACCTACAATAGATAGAGATACACTTTTTGCAGGCTCTGATGATAATAATCTCTATGCTTTAGATAAGAATTCAGGAGCTTTGCTCTGGAGATATAAAACTCTAGAAGATATTCGCAGTTCTGCTTTAGTAACTGAAAGTATGGTTTATGTAGGTTCTGACGATGATCGCCTATATGCACTCAACAAAAACACTGGTGAAAATATTTGGACTTTTGAAACTGGTGGAAATATCTATAATTCTCCTATAACTGAAAATAATATTATTTATCTTAGTTCTCTTGATGGCAAACTCTATGCAATTGATGCAACAACAGGCAAACTCTCTTGGCAATTTAATACAAGATCTTCAATTTATGCTACACCAATACTCAACGATAATCTCCTATACATAGCATCCTATGATAATAATCTCTATGCAATAAATATAACTACACAAAAAGAAGCATGGTCATTTAAAACATTAGATAAGATTCATGGAACTCCTCTAATCGAAGGAGAAAATATCTATTTTGGCTCAGAAGATGGAAATATATACGCATTGAATAAAAAGACAGGAACAAAGATATGGGAATACACAACAGAAGCAGGTATTCAAGCAAGCCCAATCATCAAAGAAAATGTACTCTACATAGGTTCTAAAGATGATTATCTCTATGCAATCAATATTCTTGATGGGACTTTAAAGTGGAGATTCAAAACAGGCTCTGATATTTATACAACTGCAGCAATTTCTTAATACCTATACTCTTTCTCCAAAAAAATTTTCTTAAATAACTATCTACCAAATCTCCAAAAAATAACTCTCAAAAATAGAAGACAATAATAACCGGAAATCTTTCGGATTTTTCTCAGAAATACTTATTAAAACAAAAAAGACTAAAGATATATGAAAACTAAAAGCTTATATGCACATACGCATACACATACAGATATGGTAAAAGTCATCTCCTTATCAGAAGTAGCATATAAAGAGCTCAAAGAGAAGAAAGAAAAGGAAGAATCCTTCTCCGATGTAGTGATAAAACTTATCCACTCAGAGAAAACAAAAAAGAAAAAGACTATCATGGACTTCTTTGGGAAGTGGCCAGGAGATAAAAAGGAACTAGATAAGATCCAAAAAATGATCTCTGAAGATAGAAAAAAGGCAAAAACAAGAGAGGTAAAGTTTTAATGAAATACTGTATCGATACAAATATACTCGTTGAAATGAGTAGAGGGAATCAAAAAATAAAAACCCAATTAGAAATATACAATCCAGAGAAAATCTGTATAAATCCCATTATAATACTAGAACTTTCAAAGGGTGCATATCTCTCAAACAGACAAAAAGAAGCTCTAGAATTTATTGAAGAGTTAAGCAAAGAAATTGACCTGCTTAGTTTTACAGAAGAAACATACAAAATTTACGGGAAAAAATATGCAGAACTCAAAAAACAAGGGAAACAAACACAAGAATTTGATCTTATTATCGCATCTATTTGCATAACACACGATGCCACCCTTATAACCCTGAATGGAAAAGATTTTAAGAATATTGAAGGACTAAGATTAATAGAACTACAAATTTAATACCTATACTGCTTCCACAACTTCCCCCAAGAAGTTTTCTGAAACTTTCGAATACGATATCTTCCTATAATATTATACCACAAATAATCATGATAAAAAGCAGATCCAAATATTGCTCCATTAAACAAGCCTGTGTGAAAGAGCATTGGTTCAACAAAAGATAATGGCCCTTTTCTTAGCATTTGATCCCAAAATATTACAGGACTCTTATTCGTAGAAAAATGAAAATTTACATTGGAGATATCTTCCCCAACAATATCTATTTGATCCACATCACCGCATCCCAAGCCCCTATCATGTGCAAGTTTAATGAATTTTATTTTCATGGGATCATAGCCCATCATTTTTGCAGAGATAGCATCAATGGCAACTTGATCTCCTGAAGCAAGAATATAATTTTTTACTTTAGGAATCATCGTTCGTGGTCCAGCCCCATCACCTGCAACAGTACCATCAACAACTGCAAAGATTCCTGAATGAATTTCTTGTTGTAGTGCGAGAAGGTCTACTAAAACCTCATGAATATTTTTATGGCAATGATGTCTCCTCTTGGTTATGAGACCACCAAACGCATTCTTAAGTGAACAAGTTAAAGTAGTGTGCCCATGTGTATTATGAAGAATAATCCCATTACCTATAAAATTATTTGTTTCTAATACAGAAAGATCATAAAGATAGTCAACATCAGTAGGCATAATCTCTACATCAACAATATAATCCCAAACAAAACTCTCTGATAATAAGAAATCAACATAAGCTAATTTTTCCGTCAAACAACCTTGTGTATCCTTTTTTCTTAGCTTTAAAATATATTTTTTCAGTTGCCAAGGTGTTACACCTCTATATCCATTTTCATAAGCAGCAAGACTTTGAAATTTATCATGAACCTCTTTTCTAGTAAGACAAAGAGTCTCTCGTAACTCTCGAAAACTTTTTCCAGAAAAAGGAACCATCTCCCAGTTAGAATCTCGGTGAATACGATCCAAATCACTAAACAAAGAAGAACCATATTTTTTCAATGGGACATACTTAAACAAACAAGCTAGTTCAGGTCTGTAAATAGTCAACTTATAATACTCATTTTTCTCAACCCAATCTTGCGATTTCCCCCAATGTGTACCCTTAAAAGAAATAACACCTAAACGTAATAGAAGTAGCTGAATATCATCAATCAACTGTTTACTTTTTAGAATTAAAACAAGGTCAAAGCCTCGTTTATTTTGTCTTCTAGCCAAACCAACATCACCTTCAAAAAGACCGAGTAAAAAATTTCCAATTTCTTCATCAGTACAACGAAATAACAACCTTGGAACAAACTTATTTCCAGCATGTAATGGAAGATCGAATCCTAACTCCTTAAAAAAAAGTGCCAGTTGTATACTCCTAAATCGAAGATTTTTCAAATTTTTTACATATACATCTATATCAAACAACTGTTTAGTTAAAGAGATATAATCCTTTTGAATATCTTTTGAAGAGTTAACAAAAGTAAAACTATTATCACTACCTAAATATCCTTCAGCTAAAAAATATCCTACCCATCTCCAAAAATCCGGACTTGTATACTGAGGCACAATAACTTGCCAATTTCTTTGTTGCCTAGGAGGAATTTTATATTTTTTCAGAAAATATTTAAAAGCAGAAGTACTAATTCCATACTCCTTTACAATTTTTTTTCTTTGCTTCCCGGAAAGATAATCAGAAATAACTCTCTTTTGGATATCTGCAGGAGTTTTATAGCCACCAGTAAAATCAATCGTATGTATATCCATATTTTCCTTATTTGGAGAAGCTAATCTAGGAACACATTGATTTTTACCCAAGAGAGCAATTTTTCGGGGTACAGCAATACGCTCTCCAATCACTACATTTTTAGCACATTTCCATCCTTCAGGTGTTAAAAAAGGATGCACTCCAGAAACAGTTACTTTTCTTCCTGTTCTTGTTCTAACAGTATATAAAAGAGCAGGTGCTGGTGTTTTCCAAAACTGCACAGCTTTTCCAACAAGAATTTTACCTTTTTTATCTAAAGTGGGAAGATTTTGATTTGAAGAAATAACAGAATCCCCATCTTCAACAAAAAGAGAACCTTCTTTCTTAAAATGGCTTTCTACAAGATCTTTAATTTTAACTAAAGAGCCATCTGCGAGAAATATTTCCGTATCAGGATGAACACATTTAATCGTCGGAGGATGCACAACATTCTTCCCAATAAAGGTTTCAGGGATATAGTTCCCCTCAGGAAAAATTTCATCAAGTGCAAGCATTTCTGCCTTAGGCTTATAGGGAATCCATTTCACTTCAGTAAGAGGTTCATACTTCAAACCATACTTCTTAATGATAGGCAGCCATTTATTCAAACGAGCACCTTTCCACACATCCGTCACCACAGTCTCATTCTCCATGGGATGAATACCCTTGTATCCATTTTCAGTAAGGGTTTTTAAAATTCCATCCAATTGCCACGGCTGCGTAGAGCATGCAGGGTAATACAAACTCCAAGAAAGATTTAATTTGATAATAGTCTCCTTATCTTGAGGAAGAAACTTTTTATATTCAGCAAGCTCCATGACCCTTCGATAATCGCCTAACACTTTCTCTGGAGATGTTTTAACAACAGCTACTTTTGACATAAGAAGAAAAAAACAAAGAAGCATTATATAAGGATAATTATTCTTGAGCATCATACCGGTTATATTAAAAATTCCTCTAAAGAGATATTTTATCAAGAAAATCTTTAGGCTTTAAAATTGTTATTCCAAAAACTTCTTTCAAAAGAAATAAATGAGGATCACCACTAACAATATAATCTGCTTTTGATGCCAATGCACAAGCAAGGATCTTATTATCATCAGGATCAGCTTTAACAATATCCGGTTCAACAATAGGTCTCACAAGTATTGCATACTCCAAGATCAAAGATATTTGCCTTTCAATAAGCTCACTCTCTTCAAAAAAATCCCTCTTCAAAACATTTTCTAATTCCAAAAGGATTTCAGGAGAAGTGTATACATATATCTTCTTCTCTAAAGCTAATGAAACAATCTTATGAGGATTTCCTATCTAAAAAAGAGCAGAAATAAAAACATTTGTACCTAAAACAACATTAATGTTTTTTTTTTCTTCCTTCATGAATGATCCTTACAACATCTTCCTCTGAATGTATTCCAAACTTTTTTGCATGCCTTTCACCTATTTTAGAAAGCTCTTCAAACTCTTTTTTAGGATCAGGAATATGAATCTTTTTCAGAAGAACAAAATCTTTCATCCTAGTAACGACTAACTGTGAGCCTTCCTCTAAATCAAGCTCTTCACGTATATGTTGTGGGATAACAACTTGTCCTTTTGTGGATATTCTTGTAACATCTACCATAGTAAGAGAGTAAT
>CAYHUV010000036.1:0-9473 GCA_964359695.1 Candidatus Woesearchaeota archaeon | reverse complement strand
CCAGCAAACAAAACTTCTCAAAATAAGATTGATGCTGTTCTTACTTTGAGTAAAGAAGGGAAGAGTTCTAAGGAGATTGCAGAAGAACTAGGTTTAGGAATACTGGTTGTGCAAAGGCTTCGACAGAAATATCATTTAGGGAAAAGGAATGACATGAGTTCTCCTCAACTTGTAGGGAATATTCGTGCTTTATGTGAGAAACACCCCTTTCTTTATGTTCATGAAATTGCTGCAATTCTTAAAATACATGAGAGTAGAGTCCAACGAATACGGAAAAAGTATGGCTTGAAACTAGTAAAATCAGGCTCTAAGAAGGTCCCCCAACAGATTCTTGATGAGGTCACTGGATTCAATGGTTTTCAAAAAGTCTTATAAATGGAAGCTTTAGTTCATCGAAAGCTTTAAAAAGAGCTATAATTTCCACAAGCTTACAATGATTATACCTATTCGATGCCATTCTTGTGGAAAACCCATTGCGCAATTGTGGGATGAGTACAAAAGAAGAACAGCACAAGGAGAAAATGCAAAGAAAGTCATGGATGACTTAGGTTTAGAGAGATATTGTTGTCGAGCACAGTTTATTGGACATGTGGATCTTATTGATGAGATTGCAAAATTTAAGAAAGGATAAATTTCTTTTTTCTTCCAAAATCATTATAAACTTCTTTTCTTGAACATAATTTTATGCGAGATCAAAAGTGGTTAGCACAGCGATTGGATCAGATGTGGATTTTACTCTTTCCTGATATTGAACGAAAAAATACTGTGGTGATTCGTTTTAAAGGAAAGTGGAAGAATAAGTTTGGGCATATTAAGATGCTCAAGAATAAAGATACTGAAATTGTGGTGAATTCTTTGCTTGCACATGAACAAGTTCCTGAGGGTATGATTGATGCAACGATTGCACATGAACTTGTGCATTATATGCATGGTTTTCAATCACCACATCCTCGAATGTATAAACATCCTCATGCCGGAGGAATTGTGACACGAGAACTCAAACGCAGAGGATTTGGGCATATTCTTGTGTTTGAGAGAGAATTTATTAGAAAAGATTGGTCTAGAATTCATAAAGAACTTGTGGGACAGAAAAAGGAGCAGTCATTTCTTCAGAGGTTTTTTAGAGAAACATTTCCTTGAAAGTATATTCTATTTTTTCTTTGTTGAGAAGGTCTAAAATTTTCTTTGATTCTTGTTTAGATATGAGCATGGTATTTGATGTGATTTTTTCTCCTTGAAGGTCTTTCACTAAACCCCCTTCCTTGTATCCTTTTTCTCTTCTTCCAAATAATATCCTCGTAATGTGAAGATATTTCTTTTTTTGTTTTGGGAGTTTTATAGTTAAAAGAATTTTTCTCTCTTTTTCTTCATTTAGATTTATTTTTTTAGAATAGAGGATAATTCCTTCACTTTCTATGCTTGATTTCAATTCCCATTTGTTAAGATTTCCTGCTTGAAGCGTTATAGGGTATGTAAATCTTAGAATTTTCCATTTTTCATAATCTTTGGATTCATAAAATCGTGTACATGCTGCCTTTGCCATTTGAAGTATGTTTTTTTCTTCTTTGCAATGGATAAATACATCTATATCACTTCCCTTTTCCAATTCTTTTCTTACTCCAGAACCAAAAAGATATATTGTTTCTATTTCTCTTTCCATTTTTTCTTCCAAAAAGAGAAAACTAAGAAAATTCAAGGTATAGGGTATGGCAAATCTTTTATTCAATGTCTTCTCCTAGTTCTTTTAGTTTTTCTTTTATGGTTTCATGGAGTTTTTGAAATGCATTGAGGCTTGTTGTTATTGTGGGTATAGAAGGTTTTCCATAAATAAGTTTATTTCTTTCTTCTTCAATGATATACATTAAGGAAAGTATTTTTTCTTTATCTTGAAATTGGACTGGGAGTTTTCTTTCAGCGAGAGGAATAATTTTTTGATTGGCTGTTGGAGCTTTGAACCATTCATGTTTGATCATTGCTCCTGAGCTTATTTTCCCTGTTTTGTGGAGATATATCTCTAGAAGTTCTATTGCGCATGCAGAAATATGCAAACCTATTGTTGCAGGTCTTTTTTCAATTCCCATTGCAATTGCATCTGTTAATTCCTGGATGTGCTCTTTAATGTGGGCTTTGTGGATTTCTAGGCTAGTCATATAGGAATAAAAGTTCTATAATTATTTAAATCTTTTGGAATAAATATTCCTATTGTTAGGAGAAAAAGTTCCTCTGGGAAGAGAATTATCTCTTTAGAATTTTTTTGGCAAGGGTATACGAGAATATTTTTCTTTAGAGAACTTTGAATAATTCTTCTTTTTAGGGAAAATAGAGTATAAACCAGATAGAATACAAAATTTTGAAAAAAATCTCTATTCATTCTCTTTGTTTTTACTTTAATTCAGTTTTAAACAGACACGATGTTTAGCAAATAGCCTCTTTGTTGAAGAATGTTGCAATCAGTAAACCTTAAAAGAAAAGGAAACATACTTATTAGGATGGATTTACAACAAGAAAGACGCTTAGTTAGAAGTTTAGATACATACGTAAAGTTAAGAAATTGCCCAGATAAAATAAAAGATATAGGTCTTTTAGAAAAAGCATTGGCTTTTATTGAAGCTGCAACAGTAGCAACAGGAAGAGAATATGTTTTCAAAGAGATACAACAGCTAAGCATAGGAAGTTCTATAGACATCCTTCCAAAGGATTACAATATAAAGACAAAAGTAAATTGGATTCTAGGAGCCTATGATCAGACTTATTTTGAAAATCGTATAAAAGAATTAAGAGGAGAAGTATATAGTTAATGAGGCATTTACTCTCAAAATCCATCCTGCTTTCATAATAAGTAAGAGAGTTTCTCTTGAATTGTAGGTCATAGAATAAGGGGTATAAATTCTCTCACTTCAGGAAAAAACTGTTGTTTTAGACAGTTCTAATTTTAAAGAAAGCAGAAGACTTTAAGAGATATCACTAAGCCCATTTTGTCCCATACCTTCAAGTTTAATGTATTTCCCACTCTTCTTCCATCGCTTTGCTCCTGGCCTCAGTCGCTGGCAGAGGCTGACAAAAAGACGAGCTAAAAAAACGTGGGTTTTTCTCGTTAGAATACTTGAGAATAAACAGTCCTAAGGATAATTCTATAATTGAAAAATGATCATCCAAATATTAGACTTTAGTTTTCTTCACCAAGGGAATTCTCGTATATTTCTTACATTCTTTACAGTAAGTAATTATTTTTCCATTACGAATACGTGTTGTTGCGTTGTTTCCAGAGATGAGATAGCTGTAGCAGTGTTTGCAAATGCTCTTCTTTTGTTGCTTGCTCAGGTGTATATTTAGTTTCATTGCTATACGCCTTGCTATCTGAATGTAACGATTTGCTCTGCTGGGGTGTTTTTGAAATGTTTCTTCTGTCTTTTTGAATAATATATCAATCCTCTCTTTCGCTATTTTTTTCTGCTTTTCTTGGTCATTTCTTTTCATGAAAATTCCTGAGTCAATACACTTTGTTTTTAATCTATATCCATCGTAAAATCTCTTTGTAGTCTATTGTTGTTGAAAAACACGTTATCCGCAGTTACAGATTTTTGTCCGTACCTTGGTTTCATACTATATTATATGACCTGCAGGTTTAAAAATATTCTGCATCTTTGTAAGAGAAAAGAATTTAAAGGCTTTTTTTGCTGTCTTTTTTGTGGAGTATCTTGCTGTTTCTCCTTTGAGGTATAGTGATTTATAATTGTTTCTTTATGGAAATACAAATTTCCATGTTAGGCATCTAAAAAGTAGGAGTGATCCCGAAAGGATTGCTACAACTGCTATTGATATTAGAAAATAGCTGAGTGTTCTTCTTAGACTTTCTGTTTTTTCCCTTTTTTCTCTTTCTTTATTTTTGGGGAGTTTTCGAAGTATTAAAGGAATAAAAAAAGCTTGTATAACAAAGAAGGTACACCAAATGGAAGGGGCATCTGAACAGACATTCAAAGAGAAGAAGAAGTATCCAAATAAGACATATAAGGTGCTTAAAATGAATGAAATATCTACAGCTGCAAGTGTATAGAGTAAGAATATTGTCTTTTCTTTTTCTTCTTTTACTGTAGAGTATGCCCAGTATATACTTAAGTGCCAGTAGATGAAGAGTATGAGCCATGCTGCAGCCCAGAAATAGGCTGAGTTATGCTGTATGTAAAAACTGGTTGTATTAAATTCTAAAGGTGTGAAAAAAATGTAGAGGGCTATAGAAGCAATAATGGTAAGAGCAAAATTACTGTGTATATTTCTATTTGAAAGAATCTCAAAGGAACGAATGAGGAAGTACATGGCACTAATGGAAAAAATTAAACCTATTTTGTAAATGATCTGATTTTCGGTCACAAGTGTGAGAAATTCAAATAATTGATGAAGCCCGATCATTATTGGGGCCATGAGTAAAGTGTGAAGAAAGGGAAGCATCCATTTCTGTTTAGATTGTTTATAGATTTTAGAATATTTGTACCAGTACCATGCAGTTGATAGGAGAATAACTGTTGCTGTACTCAACTGTACCTCTTTACTTTAGCACATCTTTTTTCTTAGCTATTCTTCCTTTATAAATCTTATTCAAATTTCTCTTGAATTTCTTGAATTTCTTTGAGAGTAAGGTTAATAACGTTTTTTTCTTGTAATGCTGGGCGTAGACTGAATGAAATTTCTTTTAGTGCTTCTGACTTTGTTTTTCCTTTTTTCATGAAGATTTCTTTTAAAGCGTTCTTTGTTTTCTTATCATACTGAGAGAAAAATTCTTTGAGAAAGATGTTGCTTTTCTGTTTGCGTGTAATCTTAATGAGTGCAGATTCTACTTTTGGTTGTGGATCAAAAGCCTCTTTTGGAATACGCTGGAGATATTCTACGTTGTAAAATGTTTCCATAAGCAGGTGTAAACGTGAAGGGACGTAGCCTTGTAATAAGTCTGTAAACTTATCTGGAACGACAAGCACGAGGGTTTCAAATTCATATCGGGTAAAAATCCATAACAGTGGTTCACAGATAGTGTAGGGTAGATTTGAAACGCATTTTGTAAATTCTGGAAGTCTTTGTTGCGTTGCATCTGCTTGTATGAAAGTGATGTTTTTTTCTTCTTTTAAATCTTCTTTGAGTTTTTTGAGAAGCTCTTTATCTTTTTCAATGACCGTAAGAGATTTTCCTTTTTCTATAAGAAGTTTGGTGAGATTTCCTGTTCCTGGGCCAATTTCAAGGAGAATATCTGTTTTTTTGATGTTCGCTGCTTTGACAATTCTTTCGAGAAGTTCTTTGTCAATCATAAAGTGTTGGTCAAGCATTTTCTTAAGTCCTTAAAAGATTTTTTCGAGTATGTTTCTTTATAATTCTTTGCTTTTTCAAGCAGTTTTGTATTTGGAAAGTATTTCATAATAAATTGACAGGCTTGTGTGATATTTTTTGGCGAAGGTGTTCTTTTACAGCGTTCGAAATCTAAGAGAATGAGTTTGTTTTTTCTGATAATAGCATTTTTTGTGACTCTATGCATTTCTAACTTGTTTACTTTGAGTGTATCTAAAATGTATGATTGATCTAGGAGTTGTTTAAAAATATTTTTTTGTTGTTCTTTATTAGAATTATTTAAGTAGGTCTCTAAAGATGGGCCTTCAATGTATTCCATGAAGAGTTTGTTGTCTTCTTGTTTGAGAAATTTTGGCCCTATATTGTATTTATTTACAATCTTTAGCCATTCTACTTCATTTTGAAGACGATTGATTGCTTGTATATCTTTTCTCTCTTCTTTGATAATAACTTTCTCTTGTTTGTAAATGAGTGAGCGTTTTCCTTTTGCGAAGAGTTCCATACTTTTTTAAGCATAGAAACCTTTATAAAATAATTCCTCCTTTAGTCAGGTAAAGAGGTTGATGTATGAAAAGTTTTAATCAAAGTATCATATTTATTTTGGTCTTTCTTTTGTGTATATCCTTTGTCTTTGCTGAAGAAAATGGAACTGTAGATACAAGCACAGAAACAGAAGGGTTTTCTGCACAAAATGGTTTTGATTGGTTGGTTGATCAGATTGATAGTGATGGATCTGTTGATGGTGATATTACAAAAACTTCTTATGTTATTATGGCTCTTGATGTTGCTGGCTATGATACAACTGCTTCTCAAACGTGGCTTGAAAGCAAACTTTCTACAGATTTTTGTTATCCTTCTACAGCATGTACCGTTCCTGAAACGTCTCTTGCAGTTCTGGTATTAAATGAAGTACAGGATGATGGAAATTTAGATGATATTTCTGGATGGTATACTGAAGCATTATCTGATGCAGATGTCTCTGGTGATTGGTATATTGAAATTGTTACCTCCTCTAATGGAACTTGTGTTGTATCTTATGATTTGGAAGGGACTTTAAAGGAAGTAAATGTTGCTGTGGATGCAGGAGTTTTTACTGGTTGTGGAAATAGTCATTTCTTGGATCTTGATGAATGTTTACAAGCTGGGTTAATTAGTTCAAATCCTGGAATGAGTATAGATGTTAATTGTGCTGAACTTGATGGGAATGTGGTTCTTGCGCATCTCTATAAGTCCTCTTCTACTTATTATCTACTTGCAAATGAAAATGCAGCGCAAGCAGAGTTCCAAGTAAATAATGGATGTTTCGGGAAGGCAGAATCTGGTGCTTGTGATGTTGAAAGTACTCTATATGCAAATTGGGCTTTGGGGAAATTAGGAAGCACTATTAATACTCTTGTTTATTTGAAGGAAAATTATGATGATTCTAATGTAAAAAGGGTTGCATTGATGTATCTGGTTACAAAAGATGAAAGTTATCTTACAGATCTTGTTTCTTTACAGAAGAGCGACGGGAGTTTTGATAGGGATCATTATACTACTGCGTTAGCAATATTAGCACTTTCTGAAAGTTCAGCATATTCTACCAATGTTGAAGATGCGAAGTCTTACTTAAGAGAAGAACAAACAAGTGATGGAGATTGGGGTTTTAGTGTAGAAAATACTGCTTTTGTTCTTTATGCTGCGTTTAGTGAAGAAGATGTAAGTCCAAGTGTGATTAGTACTGATGATTATGAGGTTGTTTATGATGAGTGTAACACAAATGCTGATTGTGAACTCCTCAATGGAGAAGGGTATGGTTGTGAAGATGGTACTTGTAAGTCTGTTTCTTTTGGTTGTAGTATTGATGATGATTGTGATAGTGGGTATAATTGTATTGATGGTGAGTGTGTTGCAAGTGATTGTGATTATAAAAAGACTTGTGAGTATGGGCAAAATATATGTGAAGGAAAAATTTGTAATGAGAATGTATACAATTGTAAAAGTGATTGTTATTGTGGAGATGGTGTTTGTGATGATATAGAACAGGATGCATCAAGTTCTTCTGATGATTATTATTGTGCAAAGGATTGTGAAGAAGAGGAAGAAAAAGATAGTGAACCAGAATGTACCATTGATAGTGATTGTGATTCTGATGAAGAGTGTTCCCTTGGAAGTTGTAAGGCTATTAAAGAGGAAGAAAGTAGTTTTATTGTAATTGTTATTGTGTTATTACTTTTGATTGGTTTGGGTGTTGGTGGATATTTTGCGTATAAGAAAGGGATGCTTGATTCACTCTTAAGCAAGTTTAAAAAAGGAGGAGGAAAAGGACAGTCTGGATATACATTACCACAGTCTTCTTATAATCCTTATACAAGTAAAGTGGGACAACAGAGTTCTCCTTTTGGAAGTCCTGGACAACAGCCTAAAAGACCTTTCTAAGATGAGACTTTTTTATCTTCTGATTTTCTCTTTATTGTTAGTTTCTTATGCCTTAGCTGTAGATGTTGTTCAAGAAAGTTATCTTTCTGGTGAGACAGTACAAGCATACGTTGAAACAGGGAATTTATTGAGTTCTGATATTGCTCTTGTTGATGAAAATGGGACGAGTGTCAAGATAAAAACATCGTTTACTGAATATAGAGATGGGTTGTATTTCTTGTATTTTAATCTTCCTCAGAGTGCTGCTGTAGGAAATTATACTCTTATTGTTCAGGGAGTTCAAGATACTTTCTCTGTAGAAAATATTACTGGAGAAAGTGTTATACAATTAAAACCAGGATTTATTATTTTGGATAGTGGTGATGATACTTTTTCTTTTCAATTAGTAGAAGTAAATAATATTGCAACGACCGTTTTGATAAGTAGTTCTTCTTTCTTGAATCCTAGAAAGAGTAGTCTCAATATAGGTGCAGGCGAAGTAAAAGATTTGTATGTGGATTATAGTTATACAAAAGTGGATGCTGATATGTATTTGAATCTGACTTATGGATCTCAGTGGTATACGCTTCCTGTGTTTTATACAGATCTTGTTGTTGAAGAAGAAAATGTGAGTGAAGAGAATGCAACTGAAGAAATTGAAGAAGTTGTTATTGAAGAAGAAATTCCTTTTGTCTTTTTGGTTACAAATAAAAATGTTGAACAAAGATTGTTGTATAATAAATCAATATCTGGAGATTTGAAGTTGCAAAATACTGTGAATCATACATTGAATTTAAGCTATAGTTTTACAGGAAATATTGATGATGTTTTAGATTTTAATCAGACAGAGATTTCTCTTGAAGTTGGAGAGATTTATTCGCAAAGAATTTGGTTTAATCGGGAAAATAATTCTCGTGTTGGAAGTTATTCAGGAGAGATTGTGGTGAGTGATGGAATATATTCAGAAAATATTTCTGTACTTATAGAAATTGTAAACCTCTTAGAAAGTGAAACTGTTGTTATACTAGATGTTGGGGAAAATGTGAGCTATGAAGAAATTCCTTTGGTGTATAATGGTGAAACACTTGAAGAAGATGAAGGAAATGGAATGTATATTATCGGAATGTTTCTTATTGTACTTTTATTAGCTTTAATTATTTTAGTTGCTTTGAAATTGCGACAGAAGGAAGATAGGAAGTTTCATGAGTATATTGAGGGGACAAAGAATAAGAAATAAATTTGTTTTTGGGTTATACAAAAAATAGAAAAGTTTATATAGCCATTATTCATTATTATTGAATGATTATTCACTTATATTGAAAATGATACCGAAGAACACTGTAAGAGTAATAATGTATTTATTGAGAAATATAGAGGAATATGGTTATAATATTAATCAGATTGCTAAATTGAATAAAATTAGTGTAGGTAGTGCATTTAAAATTCTTAAAGAACTTGAGAAAGACAAGATCATTATAAAGAAGGAAATCAGCAATGCGTCTCATTATAAACTGAATTTTGATAATCCAGAAACCATAAAATTATGCGAGCTTCTTATTTTAGCAGAAAAAAGAAATCTCAAGGGATATGGGAAGTTGTATGCTGATGAAGTTGTTAGATTTAAAGGTGCTGAGATGATTATTCTTTTTGGCTCTGTTCTAAAAGGGAAGGAGTTTCATGATGTTGATGTTCTCTTTCTCACTCATCAAACTAAAAAAGTGAATGATTTTTGTTTAGAAGTATCC
>CAYHUV010000035.1:0-9480 GCA_964359695.1 Candidatus Woesearchaeota archaeon | reverse complement strand
AATCCAGGATATTTAGGATATACTCCAGCAATCGAATTGGTCAATGGTATTCCTCGTTATGTCCCTTTGAAGGAAGAAGAAAAATGGGCCATCAATCCAGATCTTATTCGAAAAGCAATTAACAAAAAAACGAGAATTATTCTTTTGAACACACCTTCCAATCCTACTGGAACTCTTTTGAGTAAAAAAATTCTTGAAGAGATTGCAGATATTGCTGTAGACAAAGACTTGTATATTTTTTCTGATGAAGCCTATGAAAAAATTATTTATGATGGAAAGAAACATATCTCTATTGGAAGTTTTAATGGGATGAAAGACTACACATTAAGTTTTTATACCTTTTCCAAATCTTATGCACTCTGTGGTTTTCGTCTTGGCTACGTCCAAGGAGCTGAACAAATGATACAGGCTATGGAAAAATCTACGCATTACATGAGTTTATGTGCTCCACATGTGTCTCAACTTTTAGGTGTGAAAGCGTTAGCTATGCATCCAAAATATGTGGAGAAGATGAGAAAAGAATATGATCGAAGAAGAGTGTATCTTGTACAAAGGTTGAATGGAATGGGATTAACAACGATGAAACCAGAAGGAACATTTTATACTTTTTCAAATATAACTTCTACCAAAATGAAGAGTCTGGCTTTTACAGAAAAACTTTTGAAAGAAGCGAAGGTTGCAGTTGTTCCTGGAACAGAATTTGGAAATGCCGGCGAGGGATATATTCGATTGAGTTATGCTACTGAGTTCCATACAATCATTAAAGCAATGGACAAATTGGAAAGATTTTTAAAGAAGCGTTAAGTTTTGCTGGAATGGAGGAGTATCAATGAAAGAGAACGACCATGAAAATTTAGACACAGAAGAAATTGCTGTTGCAGCATATAATAAGATTGATGCATTGCTTGATTTGTTAATAAAGAAAGGAATTATCACAGAAGAAGAATTTGATGAAGCAGAAGAAGCCCTTTGGGAAGAACTTGAAGGTGAAGAAGATGATGACGAGGATGAAGAAGAGGATTAGGTATTGCTCCTCTTAGATGACAACAATAGCAATGTTTATAAACAACTACAAATCTGTTCTTATTATGGGACGCAAAGAAAGAGAGTTTATTAAGGATTATTTAATAGAAGAATTAAGTAGTAAAGGTAATTTTTCTTCGATATCTCCAAATCGAGCATTTGGATATGGAGAGGATGAAATAAAAAGATTTATTTCTTTAGAAAGAGATCAAGAAAAATATCTTGTTGTTGTGCATAGTGATTCCAGTTATAAACCTGAACAAGAGGCTTTAAATAAATTTATGCGATTTCTTGGAAAAGATAACATTGCTTGTGTTTCTGTGTTTGATGATTCCATATTTTATAATTGGGATCAAGGACCATTTAAACCTTCACGAACAGGATCGAGAGAGGAAATTAGAAAAAGAATAAAATTATTAGGATTAGAACGACAAGCACAAGAGTTAGGATCAGTTACTTATTACAAACAAAATAAGCCTAGGCTTGAAGTTGTAAGATTTATTGGAGGAGTTATTGCAGATTATAGAAAATCTCAAAAAGCCCCTGAATGGATCCAAGAAAGGGAATTACTTACTGTAATGAATCCAGAGGTATTAGAAACATTTACTGAATTTGACTTAACATATGATCAGAAAGTAAAAGGAATACAAATGGCTAAATTTATTGCACCAAGGTCAATAGCAGTGGAAGAAGATGAGGCAGAAGAGCGAAGTTTAGATAGGCGATTACAATTTGCTGTTGATGAAATGAATGCTGGAAATGAAGAGCCAATTAGTTTACTTACTGAAGCAGATCTTAATATAATCCTAGGGGAAAGAAGAGTTCTAGAACAAAAACTATTTTAATTTGATTTGCCTTTCTAAATCTATGAAAAGGATTTTTATCATATTCTTTATTGTTATTAGTTCTTGCAGTATTGATACATCTTATGATCCAGAAACATATGATTATGAAGAAGTAGAAAAGGAAATTCTTTTAACAAACATTTCTTTCAGCCTTATTGAAACAAAAGAAGATTCTTTTAAAAGTATTAAAATTATTCAAAAGGATTATCTTATTGAAAATCCAAGTACTGGTTCTCAATGGGATGTTTCTGTGTATTCACACAAAAAAATTTCAGAAGATGCTCCTGCAGTTATTCTTGTGCCAGGAGGAATAGGATCTAAAAAGGATTTACTCAATCATTATGGAACTGCAGATAAAGAAATTTCTATTGTTGAAAAAATGGTCTCTGAAGGGTTTATAGTTTTGATATTTAGTGCAGAAGGCAGAGGAGAAAGTGAAGGAGAAATAGATTATAATGGATATGATGATCAAGACGGGCTTTATAATTTATATAGATTCTTAGTTTCTTATGAAAATGTTGATGAAGAAAAAATAGGTATTGTTTCATATTCCTATGGGGTAGCTATGGTTTCTGGAATGCTTGGAAGATTTCAACCAGAAATTTTATATTATATCGAATGGGAAGGGCCTGTAAATAGAGATTATGTGAGTACTGGTTGTACTGGAGGTGTTGTTAAAGAAGGAATTACTTGTGATTCTGAAGATTATTGGGTAGAAAGAGAAGCATTACGTTTTGTTCCTTATTTTAAGATTGATCATTTAATGATTGTACAAACAGAAAAAGATCATGTGCAGGATATTAACCAACATTCTTTAGATTTTAACAATCTTGCAATAAAATATCTACCATGGGTGCGTGTCAATGGTGTAGACAATAGCATTAATACCGAATATAACCTTGAAAATCTTCCTGTCCTTTCTGAAAAAGAAGAATATCAAGAGACGATTTTAGAAGCAATGAAGGAGTTTACAGAATAATGGGAGCATACACTTCTGATGATCAGAGAAAAAGTAAAAAAGAAGGAAAACTGAAAAGACGATTTAGAGTGTATAAAAAAGGTGGTTCTCAAAGAACTAAAAGTAATTAAAGCATATTTTCTTGGTTTCATCTATGAAATTTGTCTATGCACAAGCGCCTTTACAGGAAGCTGAATTCGTGCTAATTGGGGTACCAGATGAGTCTGGAAATAAATCTCCTAGAGCAGGATCAAAGAGGGGGCCAGATGCAATCCGAAAAGTTGCCTATGAAAGATGTGTTTTCAAGAGGAAAGGGACATTCTCTTTTGCACAAGCAAGCCCAGTTAGTATCAAACAAAAAATCCACGATTATGGTAATGTTGAAAAGAAAAAATTGAGCAAAGTTATAGAAGTTCTCAAGGGAAAGATACCTATTGTTCTTGGAGGCGATCATTCTATTACTGCAGAAGTATTGAAACAATTTCCAGAGGTTACTGTGATCTATTTTGACGCCCACGAAGATATTATCTCTTCCTTACATGATTATTATGGTTCTGTACTTACTGACACCAAGATAAATTTAGGAAAATGTCTACAAATAGGTGTCAGAGAAAAAGCAATTGAAGAACTAAAGCATATTAAAAAAGAATCCTTAGGGCTTATTTCTGCAGAAACATGCCATGAAAAAGGAATGGAATTTGTTTGGGGAGAAATTCAAAATAAAGTTATAGGTCCAGTTTATCTTTCCATTGATTTAGATGTGTTTGATCCGAGTTTAGCGCCTGCTGTTGCACATCCATCTCCAGGAGGATTAAATTACTATGATGTACTCTTTCTTCTCAAAAAGATATTAAAGGAATATGATGTAGTTGGTTTTGATATTATGGAACTTACGCCAAGTTATGATCATGATCAGAGAACTGCACATCTTGCAACGAAACTCCTTCTTGAAATGATTGAAAATTATAAAGAAAAGAAGTAATGAAATTCTTCTAAGATGATGAGTCAGTTAGAAACTTATATTTACTGAACTGTTAGCCCTCCGTCTACAATCATCGTCTGCCCAGTAATATATGATGACTTCTCTGAAGCTAAGAATGCAACTATTTCTGCAATGTCTTCTGGCCTTCCTGCTCTCTGAAGAGGAATAGTCTTTACAAAAGCATTAATTTCTTTTTTGTTCATAAAGGTTTGGACACCAGGAGTAATAATTAAGCCAGGGGCAATAGCATTGACATTAATTTTATACTTTGCAAGTTCTAATGCTGTTGCTTTTGTGAATCCTGCTACTCCAGCTTTAGAAGTACAATAATGCACGAGACCTGGAAAACCCAGAACAAAGCCTGCAATAGAAGAAATATTGATTATTTTTCCAGACTTTTTTTTCATCATATGAGGAAGAACAGCTTTTGTACAATTAAATATACCATTGAGATTTATATCTAAAACCTGTTGCCATTGATCTGAGGTCATATCTTTTAAATCTACAGAAGGATAAATGCCTGCATTATTCACGAGAATATCGATACGCTTATATTTTTTCATTGTCTCTTTCAACAAAGTTCTTACATCTTCAGCATTTGTTACATCAACTGGAATACAAAGAAGCTTTCTCTTTGTCTTCTCTCTTGCACAAACAACAACTTCTGCGCCTTCTTTTTTTAATTTATCAGCTATTGCTTTTCCTATTCCTTTTGTACCACCAGTGACAATCGCCACCTTTCCTTTTAATGTTAATTCCATTTTTCCTCCTTAATTAATAATATCTGCAGTAATTCCTGAAATAGATCCAGGAACAGCAATCATAATTGTTCTTTGCAAGGCAATCAAGGGATCTGTAAACCATGGAGCTTTTCCAATTAAAACAAGAAAAGTTGTACAAGAGAGAAAAATAAACAAGTAAGAAAGGAGCACTCTTCGTACATAGAGATGTTCTAAAGTTTTTATATTATGAATTTGATAACCAGTGTGGAATACAATAAGTGCAATAAGTATTGTTGATAGCAGGAATAGGAAGAAGTAATTGAAAAAACCTAACTGTGTGCCGAGGTCCCAAGTTTCTTGTGTGTAAGCTGCTGGAACGCCAAAAATGAGTGCACCAAAAATAAGTTGTACAACATCTTCTGGATGAATATGATGCAGTTTCTTTTTTGTGTTCATGATTTTTTATCATAGATGTTCTTGTTTATAATCTTTACTTTCCCAAAAGTATTAAAAGAACTATTGTTTCTCTTCATGTATGCTTACTCATTGCCCAGAATGCAAAGGTCCACTGCATATTGGACAGCAAAAATTTCCTGATGGAATGTATGAAGTGCAATACTGCAAAAAATGTGGTTTTAAAACGGAGAAAGCTTTGACAAATAGATCCACGAAGTTCTAAATTCTCTGTTCTTAAATACTTTCTATCTAAGCCACTTCTTCAGAGCAGAAACTGCATCTCTTGGAAAGGAAAAGACAGGAATGTGTAAAGATTCAAATTCTTTTGAAAGTATTCTCGTTTGTTTCCCTCCAGTAGAAATAACTATAATTGGTTTTTTCCCAGTATGTGTTTTTATAACTTCTACAATGTTTTCGTCTATCAAAGGAGTTTGATGTAAAATAATAAGAAGGATAATATCAATGTTCTTATCATCCACACACATTTTCAATGCTAAACCGTAGCGCTCATTTGTTGCGTCGCCCACAAGATCCATAGGATTAGAAATGATGACAATCTTTGGAACATGATGTTTGAGAAAATTTATTGTTCTTTGAGAAAGCTCTGCAAGTTTTAAATTCTGCTGTTCAAGTTCATCTATTGTAAGAATACCATAGCCTCCTCCATTTGTAATAACTTGTACTCTCTTTCCCTTTGGTTTTGGCAACATCACAAACAATTTTGCAATATGAAACATTTCTTCGAGAGATTCTGTGACTATGCATCCTGCTTGTTTTAATGCACCTTGATACACTTGATATGAACCAGCAAGAGAACCTGTATGTGAAAGTGTTGCTTTTGCCCCTTTTTCTGATCTTCCACCTTTGAGAACAATTATTGGCTTTTTACTTTGTTTTGCAATTTCAAGAAATTTTTTGCCATTGTGTATTCCTTCAATATACATACAAATTACTTTTGTCTGAGGATCTTTTTCTAAATATTTTAAAAAATCTGCTTCAGAAAGATTTGTTCCATTGCCATAACTTATGAATTTTGCAAAACCAATATGCTCGTCTGAGAGAAGGTCTAGGACTGCAGAGCCAACAGCACCAGATTGAGAAATAAAAGAGATAGAACCTGCTTGTGGACGAGTGAGTTTTTTTGTAGGAAGAAATAAAGAGTCCAGACCAGAGTGTGCATCGAAGATACCAAGGCAATTCGGACCGACACATTGGATATTGTATTCTTCTAAAGCTTTTTCAAGTTCATATTCTAGAGTTTCATTTCCAATCTCTTTAAACCCAGCGGAAACGATGAGTACATGTTTTATTCCTTTTTTTCCACAGTCTCGTACAACACGAATAACAAACTTTGCAGGAATTGCTATGATAACTAGATCAACATGCTGTGGAACTTCTTCTATAGAAGAATAAGCCTTTTCTCCAAGAATACTTGTCTCTTTAGGATGAATCGGAAAGGTTTTAAATTTCTTATATAGATTTTTAAAAATAACGTGACCGACCTTATCTGGATCTTTGGATACCCCAATCACTGCAATAGACTTTGGTGTGAAAAAATTTTGCATCTATCATTTGTTATTGGGAAAGAAGATTTATAAAGGTTTTTGCCATTGCTTAGATCGATGAAAAAGAGTGTATATACAGAAGAGCTTACTGAAAAATTTTTAAAAAAGTATGTTCCTGTTGCAAAACATGTACTTGTACAATCACTTGATGAAGCTGAATCTGCTGCAAAAAAATTAGGTTTTCCGTTGGTATTGAAAATTATATCTCCACAAGCACTACATAAATCTGAAATTAGAGGAGTGAGATTTGTTAAAGACTTTGAAGAGCTTATGCATGAATATGAGGATCTTAATTCTATTGCAGATGAGAAAAAAATATCTTTGAAAGGGATTCTTGTACAGGAATATATTGAAGGAAGTTTTGTTCTTATTGGATTGAAAAAAGATCCAGTATTTGGGCATGTGCTTGCTTTTGGAATAGGAGGAATTTATACAGAGTTATTGAAAGACGTATCTTTTCGTGTTTGTCCAATTACAGAAAAAGATGCTGAAGCAATGATACAAGAATTAAAGATGAAAGATTTACTTTTGGGTTATAGAGGAAGTGAAGCTGTTAACATGAAACTGTTGAAGAAAACAATGGTTGCCGTTTCTCGTATTCCTCTTAAACATAAAGATATAGAAGAATTGGATATTAATCCTTTTGTTATCAATAGTAAAAAAGGATTTGTTGTTGATGGGAGGATGGTATTATGACTTTTGGCATATTAAAAAGTAGAGTTGTTAGAGGAAATATGATTCTAGAACTTCAAAAATCAGATAAATATCAACTTTTGGGAGAATTTTATGAATCTAAAACAAATGCACAAGGAGGAATGGATTTTCTTTGTACAGAATTAGAAGCTTTTTTGTCAAAAAATTCTAATGGAAGTGAATATGCTGGAGTGACAGATTATTCTCATCAGATTGCGAGAATGGAGGGATTAAGTGTTTCTAGCTCTAGACGTTCTCGGAAAAAATATATACAAGAGACATATGACTGTTACTTATTTTATTTCAAAAAAGAGTAAAACTCTTAAAGGATTTCCATCTATTATAGATTATGGTTGTAAAACAAGAATTTGGAGATTTTATTGTTGAAGAAGTTTTAGATCTTCAAGTACAAGAAAAAGGGAATTATAGTTATTTTATTCTTGAAAAGAAAAATTGGACCACACTTAAAGCGTTGGACACTATTGCTAGACAATTGCATACAACTGACAAAAGGTTTGCTGTTGCAGGACAGAAAGATAGAAAAGGTATTACAAAGCAATATGTTTCTGCTTATCAAGTTTCTAGAGAACAGTTACTTAAGGTAAAGATAAAAGATATTCAGATTACTTTTTTAGGGTATGGAGATAAGGCTCTTGCATTGGGGCAATTGAGAGGGAATAGGTTTCGTATTATTGCACGATATTTAGAAAAGCCATTGCAAAACATAAAAAGTGTTCCCAATTAATTTGATGAACAACGATTTGGAGGCTATAGGCCAAATATGCATATTATTGGAAAGAAGATTCTTTTTGGTGAGTATGAAGAGGCTGTGAAATTGTATATTCTCTATCCTTTTCCTGGAGAGACTGAGGATTATGTTGCTGCACGTGTATGGATGGAACAACACTGGGGAGAATGGAAAGTGGATATGTTTCCGCGCTATTTATTTAATGAAAGGAAACTGATTCAGTATCTTGCACAGCATCCGAGAGATTTCAAAGGTGCATTACAATCACTTCCACGACAACTCTTTACCATGTTTACACAGGCATATCAAAGTTATATTTTTAATGAAAGTCTTTCACGATATTTGAAAAAAGAATTTACACATTATACAGAAGTTCCTTATGCTCTTGGAACTTTAGTTTTTGTTGATAGCTATAAAGATCTTGATTGGCCTCTTGTTGGATATAAGAGTCAATTACTAGGAGATATGAAGGATATTGTTGAGGATGTGATGAAAGAAGAAGGGATTTGGTACGAAACATTTCACAGTGAGATACCTGCATGTGCTTCAGAAGGACTCACGAGGAAAGCGTTTCTGAAAATAGAAGATTTTTCTTTAGGTGAATTTAAAGTGGGAGTACAAGAAGTTTCATTTTTTCTGCCTAAAGGATGTTATGCGACGATGGTGATGAAGGCTTTAGAGAGTTAGATTTTGCCATATACTCTTGAGCGTTTGTCTATTTTTGCGATTAAAACTATTGAAAAAAAATTTGGTTGAAATTTTTTGCTTTTGAATCTTATTTTTGGAGAAGTTGTTGTATGGTGTTTATGAATTCTTCCGCAGTTTTAATTGCTTGTTCTGCATGGAAGGCTTCAGCTGCAGAAATAGTACCACTTGTGTATGCACGGAGGGATTTCATTTCGCGCCTCCGGCGCCAGGCTCGCTGCGCTCGCCACTACGACGTACCCCACGAGCCACGTCATTGAGATTAAGATTGAGGTAGCCATACAGGTAAAGATCATTGTCATAGCAACCCAACCACGCCGCTCGCTTCTCTTTACACTGTGATCCATTCTTTCTATTCCAAGGGAACCAAAGCCTGGCAGGCTTCCCAAAATACTGCCCTATCTCTATTAAGATCTCAGGATGAGAAAGACCAGTTAATTGCTGGACATAGATTTTCACAGAAGCATCGACTAAAGCATCTTTTAACAAAGCATCTTCTAAAGAAGACTTGGAAAAAGGAAGAGCAGTTCTTTTTTGAGAAACATTCACGGGAATACTTTGATCAAAATCACTTGCAGAAGGATAATGAATTATTCTGCTTGTGGCATAATCAATTAGTGTATTCTGCGCATGCCAACCATGCCCATTTATTTTACCTTTATACTGCTGCAATATTGTTTCCACAGCAGCATTGCTCCTTTCTGCAAACAATCGTGCAACTATATTACAAGACAAAGCAAAGCTCGGTAAAAATAAACCAACAGATTCAGAATACACAGCAGC
>CAYHUV010000034.1:0-9810 GCA_964359695.1 Candidatus Woesearchaeota archaeon | reverse complement strand
ACATCTCGTACAAGATCTCTTCCTAGATCATCAGCTCCAAAAACAT
Organism: Candidatus Woesearchaeota archaeon; assembly: GCA_964359695.1. GTDB lineage: Archaea > Nanobdellota > Nanobdellia > SCGC-AAA011-G17 > GW2011-AR17 > JAGVZZ01. The sequence goes on along the minus strand of CAYHUV010000034.1, from coordinate 9,764 downwards.
AACTTTTTCCTGTTTCTCTAAGATGTCTTAATTCAGAAGCTAAAGTTCAGGAAGGTTTTGGAGAAAAATTAGCACGAGATTTTTTAATTCTATTGAGACGAAGAAAGCTCTTCCTCCGTTGCATTTTCTCTTCGAATAACTTTTACTGAGTCTAATTTCAATGTTAAAGGGATTGGAATTGCAGTTTCTAAAAGTTCGAGAACAACTTCTTCTTTTTGTATATCAATACGAACGACTTTTGCCTTTTCTCTTTTGAAAGGACCAGTAATAATTTCCACGATATCGTTCTTTTGAATATTAACTGAGATTTTTACTTGTTCTAGCATGCCTTCGATTTCTTTATAATCTACTGGTTTTGGAAGAAGGCCTTTTGCATATGGAATTCCAATATAACATTCTTCTGCAGCTTGACGATCTTTTGCTTCTATGAAAATGTAACCACGCATACCATGCGCACGAATAATTGCATAAACATCGAGTTTCTTTTTTTGTACATTTGAGCCTATAAAATCAACAACTTGATCTTCTCTATTTGCTGTTGTTCTTAAAACAAATATCTGTGTTTCCATTTTTTATATTCCTAAGAGTTTTCCTATGATTGTAATAGTGAAACCTAATGCACCAATAATAAGAATACCAATGCCTGTAACTTTGATTATAGCTTTGTATTCTGTCTTTGTTGGTTTTTTTGTAATTTGTAAAACTCTTTTACATTCTTTTAAAAAACTTTTGAGCTTTACCCAGTATTCACTAAGTTTCTCTTTCATTTTCTAAAAAAGAAGAATGCTCCTATTTAAAGGTTTGGGTTTGCTTACTGGGTTTTTTAAGCCAAAATAGATAAAAAATCTAGTGAATTCTTTAAACTTGCAGGGTATAATTATTAAAAAAACATACTTCTTTCTTGATCGTAAGTAAGAAGCTTTTTAAGCAAAGTCTCTTCTTTTAATATTATGAAACTTACTTTAGATACTACTAAAACAATTGAAGAGAATGCAGCATTGTATTTTGAAAAAACAAAAAAGGCAAAACGAAAACTTGAAGGTATTGCTGCAAGTATTGCTCTTTCTGAGAAAAAATTGAAGTATGAAGTAGTAGAAAAGACAGAACAAAAAAAATATCTTGAGCCACCACAAAAAAAATGGTATATGAAGTTTCGTTGGTTTATTTCTAGTGATGGATTTTTATGTATTGGTGGAAGAGATGCAACAACGAATGATATTATTATAAAAAAACATTGTGATAAAGGAGACCTTGTATTTCATACTGACATTACTGGTTCTCCATTTTTTGTTATAAAAGCAGAAGGAAAAGAGATTACTCAAAAAACAAAAGAAGAAACTGCACAAGCCACCGCTTCTTTCTCTAGAGCTTGGAATCAAGGCCTTACTATGGCAGAAGTTTATGCTATTACACCTGAGCAGGTGAAAAAAGAGTTTGGTTTACCCAAGGGAAGTTTTATGATTCAAGGTAAGAGAGAATATTTTAAGCCTGTGATAAAATTATATATTGGTCTGAACACAGAAAAATATCTTGAATGTTCCCCTGTGAAAAAAGAATTTCTTTTGAAACAAGAAGGAAAGAAAACAGATACTGCGAAGTTTCTTCAGCATAAAATAAAAGAGAAATATGAAATTAATTTTCCTTTAGATGAAATTGTACAGACATTACCGGGTGATTGTTCTGTTATTACTGAATAAGTTTTGCATTTAGCCCATAAAATTCTGGTATTTGATTCTCTTTATATCTTGCAATTTGCAATTCTACAAGATCGCCAGAGGTAAAAAGTACAGACAATTGATTCAATTTACGAGTTGAAATATTAGGATCATAATGTACTGAAACTTTTTTTCCTTTTGGAGTTCTTATAGAAATATCCTAACTTTCAAATAACAATGTTCTATTATAACTTTCTTTTACGATAGTTCCAGTAATAGTTTGATGATCTGTTAAACCTCTTTTTATTGTACTATACTTACATTCTTCTAGAGTTAGTAGTCCAAACACTGACATTAATCCTCCAACTTGAATCCCAAAAGAGATGTTAAATAATCTATCCATATATTCCGGGAATTTGTTCCTATTTTTAATTGTTTCTTTTTAAGAGCATATTTTCGGAAAAGATCTACTAGGACAATACTTGTTATGACATGAGTTACTGCTGTAGGCATATTCATCTATTAGTTTTAGAAATTTAAAAGTCTTTCTCTAAAATAATTTTTCTAAGGTATCCAATGTAAAAAGTATTGTTGCGTTTGCTTGAGCTTTTGAAGGAAGAAAACTTTGTTTCTTTTTATGGACGGAAGAAATACGCATATTATTTATGAGATGAATTTGTTGTGTGAGACCTGGATCCAGTTTTACTTCTTTTTCCATAAGTTTTGCAATAAGATTACCCAAACCTATTTCAGGATGTTTCTCGAGAATATCTACTCCTGTTGTTTCGTAGTATTTTCTATGGAGAGCGATTTCTAAAAGCCTTCCACAAATAATTATACAAGAGCGATAGCATTTTGAATCATAACATCTTCTTAACTCTTCAAGATCTATATGAACTTCTTCTCTTAATTCTTCTGGAACACGAGAAATATTAAATTTAATATCTTCTTTTTCTTTTGTTTCACCTATTAATTCATTCATACGCGAAAGGATGAGAAGCATGGTGCGAATATCACCTGTTTTTTTTAAGCTATCATAAAGTACAAATATCTCTAATCTTTTTTCTTTAGTATCAATATCTGCAATGCTTGTCCATAACTGATCTTCTAAGGATTTTAGACTTGTAGAAATTTGTGCGGAGTAATTTCTAGTACGTAGACCTTTTTCATCTTTATCAGCATAGTAAGAACGCTTAATTAAATTATCCTGCAAACGATGTAATGACTGCTTTATTTGTTTGATACTCATCCTTTTCTTAACAATCTAAATGCTTTTAAAGTTTATTACTATTAAATCAATATGGAGAATTATGTGACTGTTCGTCATAAAAATATATTTCTTACACGAAAAATCAAAGTATGTGATGGTATTTTATCTAGAACTTTAGGATTAATGTTCCGTTTACGTTTGGCTAGTGATGAGGGAATTCTTCTTGTTGCAAACAATGAAAGCATTGCACAGACAAGCATTCATAGTTTTTTTGTGTTCTTTCCTTTTGATGTTTTTTGGATAAATGAAGAAAAAAAAGTTGTTGATAAGAAAAGAGTTTATCCTTTTAGCTTATTTCTCTCTCCTAAAGCCCCTGCAAAGTATGTTTTAGAAATGGGTTTAGGACAACTTGAAAAAGTAGAACTTGGTGAGAAAGTTTCTTTTAACCATATTTGATGTTTAAATTTTAACCTACTCTTTTATAAGTTCTAATTTTAGCACAAAAATTATGTTTAGTTCAAATCAAATAGAAGAACTCATGAGAAAATGTATAGATGAAGCTTGGAAATATGGGTATGGGATCTATAGACCATATGTTGGTGCGCTTGTTCTTTCAGAGGAAGATAAAATCATAGCTACTGGTACAAAGAGCATTATCCCAGGAACGCGTAGTCTTTATATTCATGCAGAACGAGAAGCTTTAATCAAGATAGGAAAAAAAGCTAAAAATGGAACATTAGTTACAACTTTAGAACCTTGTGTGAGAATTCCTAATAGATCACAAATTTTTGCATCTTGTGTAGAACTTATTGTTAATGTTGGTTTACAACGCGTAATTGTTGGAAAACAAGATACAGCCTATTCTGTAAATGGAAAAGGGATTAAATATTTGAGAAGTAAAGGAATTGAAGTAGAAATCTATAATGGTCCATTATTAGAAGAGTTAGAGAGGATTTATAGGTTTAGAACTGACCGATACGTATATTAATCCTTCTTTGGATTTAAAATAGATATGGTAATTGAATTTTGTGCAATTGGTGGATATTCAGAAGTAGGTATGAATATGTGTGCTTTTAAGATTGGTGAAGAAGTTATTATTTGTGATATGGGTTTTTATCTTCCTGAAGTTGTGCGTTTGCAAGATGAAGAAATTGTTAGAACTAATTTACAAAGAGAAGATCTCATTAATTTACATGTAGTGCCAAATGATGGTGTAATTAAAGATTGGAGAGGCAAAGTTAAAGCAATTATTCTTCCTCACTGTCACTTAGATCATATTGGTGCTGTTCCTTATTTGGCAGAAGTTTATGGGTGTCCTATTTATGGTTCACCGTATACAATTGAAGTTTTGAAAAGTATTCTTAAAGATGAAGGGGTCAAGCTTAAAAATAAATTACATATTCTTAATGGAAATGATTCTATAAAATTAAGTACAAATATTACTTTAGAGTTTCTTTCTATTCCTCACTCAACACCACAAACAATGCTTGCGGCATTTCATACACCTGAAGGGGTTATTCTTTATGGGAATGATTTCAAGTTAGATAATAATCCAACATTAGGTCCCAAACCCGATTATAATCGACTGAAAGAATTAGGAGAAGAAGGAGTTAAGCTTCTTGTTGTTGATGCATTATATGCTCATGAAGAAATAAAAACACCTTCTGAACTTGTTGCAAAAGAAATGCTGAAAGATGTGCTGTTAAGTATAGAAAATACAAACAATCTTGTCATTGTAACAACTTTTGCTTCTCATATTGCTAGATTAAAATCAATTATTGAGTTTGGAAATAAAATGGGAAGAAAAGTTATTATTCTTGGGCGATCTATGAATAGATATATTAGTGCTGCAGAAAATATCAAATTAGTTCATTTTTCTAAAGAAGCTGATATTGCTAAATATGGTGATCAAGTCCGAAAAAAGTTAATAGAGATACAAAAAAATCCAGGAAAATATTTAGTTATTTGTACTGGACATCAAGGAGAACCGAGGTCTATTCTTATGCGTATTGCGACAAAAGAATTACCCTATGAATTTAGACAAGGAGACCAAGTTATTTTTGCTTGTAAAGTCATTCCTGCGCCAATTAATATAGCGAATCGAGCAGCATTAGAAGCAAAACTAAAACAAAAAGGAGTAAGATTGTTTAAAGATATACATTCTTCTGGACATCTTGCAAGAGAAGATCATCATGATCTTATTGATTTGCTCAAACCAAAACATATTATTCCTGCTCAAGGTGATATTACAATTCTTAATCCCTTAGCTGATCTTGCTGAAGAAATGGGTTATGTTAGGAATAAAGATGTACATGTTCTCAAGAATGGGGATTCCATTATTATCGAATAGTTTAAACAGGAAACCATCAAAATTTCCCTACAAATGGTATTATCATTAAACTTAACATATGAAGGTGATCGTTATAGATAATTAAAGGAAGAATACAAATAATTCTAATATACCCAACCACAGAAATATTTATAAGGGAAAAAAACCTGTATTTCTAAATTAGAAATAAGTTAAAGAATTAGTTTTAGGATGAATAAGCAAAAACTTTATAAACTCCGGATTTTTCAGCTTGTTCTATGAACAAATCCTTCTTTCCATTTCAACAAAAAAAGAGTTCATTATACCAATTTACTGAGGCATTAGTGAACACTATCATCGAGGAAAGAAGGGTATATGCCCTGATAGTGTAGTTGGCCCATCATGTGACCCTGTCACGGTCACGACCCGGGTTCGAATCCCGGTCAGGGCGTTCATGGGCCGGTAGCTCAGTTTGGTAGAGCATCTGACAGGAAAATCATGTTCAATGGGATTGGACTGTGATGAAACTTTTATCAAGCGAGGAAATCAGGTGGTCGCGGGTTCAAATCCCGTCCGGCTCATCAAAAAAAATAGAGGATGTTATGAAGGAGTGTTTGCAAAAATAAAATGGATTCAAGTGTTGATATAACTACCCACATCCTTGTGCCTAAGCATAGTAAGCTTTCGATGGATGAATTGAATGCTTTACTGGAAAAACTAAATATTTCTATAAGTCAACTTCCTAAAATTTTGAAATCTGATCCTGCTATTCGTAATTTAAATCCTGAAGTTGGTGATGTTATTTTGATAGAAAGAGATAGTCCTACTTCAGGAAAAGCAAATTATTATAGGGTGGTTATAAATGGCTAGTACAAATCAATTACTTATTAAAAAATATTTTGAAGAACATTCTTTTATTGAATCTAGCATAGCTTCTTTTAACAAATTTATTGATATAGAATTACAAAAAACAATTGATGAAATAGGTGATGTTATTCCTACTATTCTTCCACCAGATGTACAAGAATTTACTATAAAGTTTAATAAAATTTGGATTGAAAAACCGCAGATAACTGAAGCAGATGGATCTAAGAGAAATATTTATCCTATTGAAGCACGTATTAGAAAATTAACTTATGCAGCCCCTATTTATTTAGAAGTTTCAGCTTTTATTGATGGAATTCAAAGAGAATCTTTTATTTCACAAATAGGAAAGATTCCTATTATGCTACGTTCTAAGTATTGCCATTTGTATAAACTTTCTGAAGATGAACTTATTGAACATGGTGAAGATCCTACAGATCCAGGAGGATATTTTATTATTAATGGGAATGAAAGAGTAATAATAACTGTTGAAGATCTTCTTCCAAACAAAGTTTTCTTTCAATTTAGTAAAACTGGCCCAAGTAAATATACTGCAAAACTATTTTCACAAAGAGGACCTTACAGTATTCCTCATGTTATTGAACAAATGAAAGATGGGATATTTTATCTTTCATTTACAAAGTTTAAGAGAATACCCCTTGTTACTGTTATTAAATCCCTTGGACTTACAAAAGATAAAGAAATTATGGATGCTATTTGTGATGAAAAGGAATATGATGATATATACATTAATCTTTACAATTCTGCTGAGACTAAAAATAGCGATGATGCAATAGAATTTATTGCAAAAAAAATTGGTTTAACTCAGCCTAGAGAAATAAAAATTGAAAAGACAACTGAACAATTAGATCATTATTTACTCCCACACATAGGGATTACATCTAAAGAAAGAATTAACAAAGCCTATCATTTGTGTAAGTTAACAAAGAAATTTTTACAAGTTTCTATTGATAAAAAAGCAAATACTGACAAAGACCACTATAAAAATAAGAAACTTAAATTACCTGGAGATCTTCTAGCTGATCTTTTTAGAGTAAATATGCGAGTTCTTGTTAATGATATTCTCTATAACTTTCAAAGATTAGTTAAAAGAGGAAAATTTCAATCTGTAAAAATAATTATTAGAGATAAATTGCTGAGTTCTAGACTAAAGAGTGCTATTGCAACAGGAGCATGGGTTGGTGGAAGACGGGGAATTAGCCAAAATATTGCTCGTGTAAACTATTTAGATACTATGTCCCATCTAGGAAGAGTTGTATCACTATTATCTGCAACACAAGAAAATTTTGAGGCTAGAGAAATCCATTCAACGCATTGGGGAAGATTATGCCCAATAGAAACACCTGAAGGAACTCCTATTGGATTAAGAAAGAATCAAGCCATACTATGTCAAGTTACCCAAGAGGAAATTCAAGAAGATAAACTAAAAAAAACATTAGAAAGTTTAGGTGTGAGGTTAGTCAAATGACAGATATATATTTAGATGAGAAGTACATTGGAACAGTTGAGCATCCTAAGGATTTTATAAAATCCTTTATTGAAGAAAGAAGAAAACAAAAATTATGTGCTACTATTAACATTAGTTACGAATCAGAATTTGATGAAGTTTCTATTCATACTGCAACTGGAAGAGTACGAAGACCACTTATTATTGTTGAAAATGGAAAATCTCTTCTTACTGAAGAACATCTTAAAAAATTAAGTTCTAATGAAATTCGATGGCAAGATCTTCTTGAACAAGGTATTCTAGAATATCTGGATGCAAATGAAGAAGAAAATGCACTTGTTGCATTAACTGACAAAGATATTACTAAAGAACATACCCATCAGGAGATTGATGCAGTTACTATTCTTGGTTTGATTACTTCTCTTGTTCCTTATGCCAACTTTGGGCAAAGTTCTCGTCTAAATAGAGGATCTAAAACACAAAAACAAGCATTAGGTTTGTACGCAAGCAATTATCTCTTACGTATGGATACAGATATTAGTTTGTTACAATATCCTCAAATACCTATTGTCAAAACATTTATGCATGATCTTTCCAAATATGAAAAACATCCTTCAGGGCAAAATGTTACTATCGCATTATTGAGCTATGATGGATATAACATGCAGGATGCACTTATTGTAAATGAAGGTTCTATTCAAAGAGGTTTAGCTCGTTCTTTCTATTTTAGACCATATAATGCTGATGAACTTCGCTATCAGGGTGGATTAATTGATGAGATAGGTGTTCCAGATAAAGAAGTAAAGGCTTATAGAACTGAAGAAGACTATAGATTTCTTGAAGATGATGGTATTGTATATCCTGAAGCAAAAGTACATGAAGACGATGTTTTGATCGGAAAAACTTCCCCACCAAGATTTCTAGGTGAAATGGAAGAATTTAGTATTGCTGCTAATACACGTAGAGAAAGTTCTATTGCAGTAAAACATGGTGAACATGGTGTTGTTGATATGGTTGTACTTACTGAAAATGAAGAAGGAAATAAACTAATTCAAATTCGTTTGAGAGATGAAAGAATCCCTGAGCCTGGAGATAAATTTGCTTCAAGATATGGACAAAAAGGAGTTATAGGAAGAATTGTTCCACAAGCTGATATGCCATTTACAGTGTCTGGTATTGTTCCAGATATTATTTTCTCTCCTCATTCTATTCCTTCACGTATGACTATTTCTCATTTGATTGAAGTAATTGGTGGAAAAGTTGGAGCTCTTGGTGGAAGATTTATTGATGGAACAACATTTTCTGCTGAATCTGAAAAAGATTTAAGAAAAGAACTTCTTGAATATGGATTTAGAGAAAATGGAACTGAAAGAATGTATAATGGTATTACTGGTGAAGTTTTTACATCTAATATTTTTGTAGGAAATATGTATTATCTAAAACTTAAGCATATGGTTGCAAATAAAATGCATGCACGTGCTTCTGGAAAGATCCAACTCCTTACACGACAGCCTATTGAAGGAAGAAGTGCTGGAGGAGGTTTGAGATTAGGAGAGATGGAAAAAGATTGTTTAGTTGCTCACGGAGCATCTTTATTATTGAAAGAAAGATTTGACTCAGATAAAACAATTCTTCATATTTGTGAAAGTTGTGGTATGGTTGCTATCTTTGATTGGTTAAAGAAGAGAGCTTCCTGCCCTAAGTGTGGCGTAAATGCTGAAGTAAACTCTATAGAAATGAGTTATGCATTCAAACTCCTTTTGGATGAATTAAAATCACTTAATATTTATCCAAAGATCAATCTTAAGAATAAATACTAAAAAATGGAAAACGTATTCAAAAAAGTTGGAAGTATTAGTTTTAGTTTGTTGTCACCCCAACAAATTAAAAAAATGGCTCATGTCAAAATAGTTACTCCAGAATTATATGATAAGGAAGGATATCCTGTTGAAGGTGGGCTTATGGATACGCGTCTTGGAGTTATTGATCCGGGATTACGTTGTCGTACTTGTAATGGGAAGCTCAAAGAATGTCCAGGCCATTTTGGGTATATTGAATTAGGAAGACCTGCATTGCATATTAGTTATATCAAAGCAATTTATGTCTTCTTGCAAAGTACTTGTAGAGAATGTAGTAGAATTCTTCTTGAAGATGAGGATATACAAAAATATCAGGGAAAAATTGACAAGCTTCGAGAAACAGGAAAAGATGATCTTGTCCCTAAAGTGTGTAAACTTGTTCGTGCTGCTGCGAAGAATG
>CAYHUV010000033.1:0-9834 GCA_964359695.1 Candidatus Woesearchaeota archaeon | reverse complement strand
CAATTTTCAAAAATTGAAAGAATGTACGAACTACATTCCCTGTTATAGAAGTTCCAGCTTGAGTTGTTTGTATATTACTATTTTGTTGTTGGCCTTGTCCACTAGAAGTTTGAGTTGTTTGTGTATTACTATTTTCAAAACTTCCACTTGAGCTATATGTCAAAATAATATCACTACCAGTATAACTCTCTTCATTAACATAGGCTATAACAGAATCTCCTAGGATTTCAAAACCAGAATCTAAAGAATAAATGTTATAATAATTACCATAAGAATCAGTCAGAGCAATGGATCCATCACTTATTGGACTAACAAGGAAATCTCCTACAACAATATCACTCGTAATTGCATCACAAGAATAAGTCGATGCAGATCCTCCCGCAAAACTTTGCTGTGTTTGACCTAATTGACTTTGTAATTGTTGAATATTTTGTTGAAACTGTTCACTTCCTCCTCCAAAAGAGGTTTGAATACCATCCAGATTGCTTTGTGTCTTCCCTGCAAGAGAATTTAGTTGCTGTAAAGTTTGTCTATTTTCTCCTTGTGAACCTTGTTGAGAAATTGATTGATATGCATTTTGCAATCCTTGAACAGACTTTTGTCCACTTTGTGTTTTTGCATTAGTATAACCTGTTTCAGAAATTTGTCCTTGTGCTCGTCTTTGATCTAAAGATTGCGATTCTTTTACTCCTTCTTGTGCAATTTGTTGTTGAACTACTGGATCATTACTGGTATAACTCACAGCAGTATCTATAACATTATCCACCAAGCCTAAAAAGGGATTATCACTTGTTATTCCTGCATCACTAATAGAACTGCTATCTTCTGCAATACAATATCTATTAACACATCCATAACCTTCATTACATCCTGAACTTGATGTACAAGCCCCTGCTGAAAGACTAATTAATAAATCACAAGAATATATAGAATAATCACAAGCTTCCCCTGTAGGACAATCCTGATGCGCAATACAATCATCACCTGAGGCTACACTAGAAGTACTAACACTAATATCAGAGGTGCTTTCATCAGAGGTGCTTTCACTAGTAGAAGGCACCGAACACACTTTTTTCGCACAAACAAGTGTTCCAGAACAACCCTCATCAGAATGACATTTATCACCTTCATCTCCATATGCCAAAACAAAGGGAACAAATAATAAAATAATTATTATTAATATTGCCACCAAACCTTTTTTCATAAAAAATATTAAGAGCTTTAACTTTAAATACATTTCGACTAGTAAATGCATATTATAAATATGGAGAAATGATAACCACAATTTTTTTAAACCCTTACTTTCATACACACAATAAAATGATGGAAGAAAGCTACGAAGCATTGGAGACAGATTGTCCTAACTGCGGACTAAAATTCAGACTTATGGATATGAAAATTAGTGCTTCTAACAACTTAATGGTATGCATCAATTGCTTTACCTACCCAGGTTCTAAAGTAAAGAGAATTAGATAGCTTTTTAAAATTTTTTATCTTTAATAATAAATCATGACAAACTATCCTGCATATAATTATGGCCTCCTTACTAAATTTGTCGAAGGAAATGTACAAAACAGAATTAAAATCCTTTATGAACATATAAATGAATTCATCCAATACAACGCACCCATTCTAGAGGATATTCAACAAAGACTAAACATCATTAATAGTATTCCATTTGGAAAGCTAAAAAGAAGCATAATAGAGAACGGTTTAAGAAGCGATTATGAAGGATCCAAAAAAAGTCTTAATATATACAATCGCGCTTTTGGTAAAGTAGACCTCTATCTAGGACTGATGACTTCAAATTTTAAACTTCCACAATTTCTAATAGAAAATAACATCCCTAAAGAAGAAATCATCTTTTTTCAAAAAGAACTACAACTATACTGGCAAGAAACATATGGCTACCATATAGATCATTTAGAACGTTGCGTAAAGATTTTAGATACACTCAGAAGAATTTTAGAAGAGGAAGTAAAACTTCTTGAAAAGATACCACAAGAAACCTATTTATCTGCATTAGAAGAAAGTGAATTACTCAGAGAACTATTTCAACAAGAAAGAAATGCATTCTGGGAACTTGTAGAAACAGCAGAACTTCAACAACAAGAAACAAGTAAAGTAAAAGCATCACTACAGGCTCTCATAAAAAAAACAAGAGTACAAATCAAGGCATATCACAGTGTTTTAAAATCAGGATTAGAAAAAGACCTTCAAGAGGGTAAAAATAACCTAGAGAGATTAATTATAGCATTAATGTTTTTAGTTGGGGCTTTTAACTTAATAATCTCAATACCCAAAAATCTCAAGAAAAAAGGCATCTCAAGTTTAATGAGTAGAATTTTTAACGAAGAAAGAATTTCTAACGAAGGAAGAATACTTATTGCAGAAGCAACAGATTTACTTGCAAGTTAAATAAGCCTCAGGAGAGATTTGAACTCCCGACCTTCTGATTTCTTTTAAACATACAAGTCAGATGCTCTACCAGCTGAGCTACTGAGGCCTAACAAAAAAGAAAAACTGAAACCTTAAAAAGATTGCTATTCCCTAACAAAAGCTCGTAACTCAACACCTAAGACAGGATAAATTTTCTTCAAGTCTGCCTTTAAATCTCTGTAGACATCCCCAGTTAGAATTTTATTCACAAGTTCATTAAAAGTGCTCTCTTCAGCAACTTTTGTAAAGAACTCTTGACTCCTATGCCTCAAAGAAGTTAACAAACTATGTTGTACATTATCTTTCACAAGAATCATTGGTTTTAATCGTACTTGTACTCCATCAGAAGTTTTAACAACAAAAGAATCATCAACCCTTTTCTTAGCCCTCTTCACAATTCTTTTTACATGAGGAGGGAGAATTTCCATACTTACTAATTCGGTTAAGCAATTATTTCCTTCTACTTCAACAATTTTAAAACGCACTTCCATATTTTGTTTTTTTACAGAGCGCATAACATTTCCTAAATTAGTTTTAATTCCTCTCCCCTTAAGCATTTCAGGCTCAACAGCAAGAGTCTCTCCAAAAACAACATTATTAAACACTTTCGGAGCTTGCACTGCATACCATCGTTTCTTCACGATAGAAACTCGTGCTTTTTTTGTGATTACTTTTTTTGCCATTTTATTCTAAATATAATTTTGCTTGTGTTTTATCATATGCCCAGTTCTCAAGAAGAACTTTCCTTGTTTTATAATACTTTGATAATCTTTTTATTTTTGACTCAGTAAGTTGTATTCCCCTATTAGCAACCATATCATGTTTATTTAATTCCATATGTTTCATCTCAGCAATATGTTTTTTTATAAGGAAAATAAGATCCTCAGGAATCTTTTTAGCAAGCTTTTTTTCTTTGATAACTTGAACAATACTTTTTCCTAAAATAGCTTTTACAGAAGGAATTCCATAAGAATCTCTCAAAATAATTCCAATAAGGCTAGACCCTTTTTCTTGCTTAGCTAATTTAACAATTAACTGTTCTACTTCAGCAGGTTTGTAGCTTACCCAACTAGGGACAGTTTTATCAACAGGTTTATGACTACCTGCTTTACCTCTACTCTTTGAATATAATTTTGCCATTGTTAAATAATGGAGAAAACGTATTTCTCCGGTATAGTCTTGCTTTCACAATTCTATCCATTGTCTATAGAGAAAAAATTCAAGGTATATAAAGCTTTCTCTAGCTTAATTTCTTCCCTGCTTCTTCAATTCCCAATAACTAAAAGGCCTATCCTTAAACAAATGTTTACACTTTACAGATGTATCCAAATAAAATTCAAACCCATTTGCCCAAACATCCACTCCTAACCACCTATCATCCAATGCATCCATCTCTAAACTATAATGAAATTCAATCTTCTCTAAAACTTTTCTTTTAATCAAAATACATCCCATACCTGCAAAAGCAATCTTCAATAACTTTGGTTCTTCCCATATTTCAGAATCCAATAAATATCCAGTATTATTCCAATCATCCTGCTCTTTAGAAAACACCCATGCAAAAGGCATGACACGAACTTCTCCTCCAATATCGTGCGGTCCAAAAAACATCGCAGAGACAACATCTTTATCATGACTCATAAGTTTCTCAATTGTATCTTTAGGGGGAATAACATCCTGATCTAAAATCAATAAATAATCATAACCACCATCAAGCATTTTTTGTCGAATAGTATTATGATCTCTTGTCACCATATCTCTAATTCTATGTAAATGCTCACTTTTTTCCACAGTAAATCCATCTGCAAATACTCTCTGATAAAAACGCATATTAGGGGAATTATCCACAAAAAAAAAGCTTTTTTTGGGATAACTTAAATTTTTCAAAGCATTAGAAAACTCAGGATAACAATATTCATACCATTCACTAATAGGTGCTGCTACTAATACTTTTTTCATAGAATAAACAAAATATTTAGCATTTAAAAACCTAATGACTCATAATTTTCTGGCTACACGCAAGACCATCCTGGATAAGAATAATCTCTGTTTGTAACTGTGGATGTGATTGCACTCGTTTACGATACTCTTGAACATCTAAGAACATAATATTATCCGCAATAATATACCCCCCCACTTTCAAAAGAGAAACACAATTTTCTAATACAGGCAGATATTTTTTCTTTGCAAAATCAATAAAAATTACATCAAAACTCTTATGGTTTTTAGCATCTCTAGCTAATTTTTCTACTTCAATAACAGCATCACCAACAATAATCTTCGCTTTCACTTGAAAAAAAGAATAATTTTTTTTCGCTTCTTGCGCGATAAGAGGATCTAATTCTATCGTTAATAGCTCTGCCCCTTGACTTCCTAAGATACAACCACTATATCCATTTGCACTTCCCAATTCCAATACTTTCTCTGGTTGAAGTTCAACTATTTTATCATACAACCATTTTCCTTTCTTCACACCAACAATAGGAATACCTCTAGCAACACTTTCTTGTTCTAACAATCGTAAATCTTCAAATTTCATATTTGCTTCATCAAAATTATAATTTAAAAAGTTTGCTCTTTTATCAAACAGTAACAAATCACACTAGGAATAATAAATAACCCAGATAAAGCTATAATAACCTTTGCACCAAATATATCTGCTAAAGCACCAGTTGTAAAAAAGACAATAGAGAAAATAATAGAAATAATCATCTGATACATAGACATAGCAGTCGCTCGAACTTCTGTTTTTGAATTATGCTGAAAAAGACTATCTGAAACAGGAGAGATAATAGCTCCACATAAAAAAGAGAGGGAGAGCAATAAAGCAAATAAAAGATAGTTTGAGACAAAGAACAGAGAACAAACAAGCAGGAGTTCAATTATCGAAAATAAAATCATAGTTCGCTTAGGATATTTTTTATTATAGGTTAAGAGTAAATTAGGTATAATAAAAATAATGAGAGCACCAAAAGAGGAAATATATCCCAAATAAGAAAGAGGAGTTCCAAGCTCTACATAAGCAGGTTGCGAAAGTAATTCTTTAGCTCCAACTGCAAATGTAAAGAATATTGATGCTAAAATGAGGAGCAATAAATTCCTATTATTTTTAATAAGAGTAAAACCAAATTTAATAGTTCCAAAAAAATGTTTGAGAGTCATAGGCTTCTTCTCTTCAAGATGTATTGGGTCTGGAACACGAGACAAAATAAAAATAAAGAACAACCCAAAGAGTGTATCTAAAGCAATTAGCCAATACAGTTCTAAAAATGAAGCTAAATATCCAGCTATCAATACTGAGAGAACAAGACCAAGATAAGAAAAGCTTATCCTTCGAGAATAAAAATTATGCATATAATCCTCTTTTTTATGAGATTTCAAATATTCATAAATCCAACCATCAAAGGCTCCAGAAACAAAAGTAAATCCAACACCATGACAAAAAAAGAGTAACATCAAAACAGAATAAGAATCAGTAAAGATCATAAGGAAAACAGCAAGATAAGATATACTAAATCCTAACAACGCAGAAAATTTTCGCCCATATTTATCAGCAATGACCCCAGTAGGAATTTCAAAGAAAAAGTTAGTAAGGGAAACTATACCTAATAAAATTCCTATTTGTGCAAGGCTTAAAGATTTATTTTGTAAGAAGATTGTCAAGAATGGAATAATAAAAGCCCCAATACCTCTCAGTAGCTCAGCTAAGTACACTTTCCAAAGAAGCGTAAACTCCTCTTTTTGAAATTCCATTAAGACAAAAGAAAGAAAAGAACTTTAAAAGAATATCTAAAAATAAAAATAGCCTCGCCAGGATTCGAACCTGGGTCTCCGCCTCCAAAGGGCGAAATGAGATACCTGATAGCCAAAAAACTATCAATTGGCCACTACACTACGAGGCTGTGTAAATACTAAAAAAGAACTTCTCTATTTAAACTTTCCTTTAAAAAGAATCCCTGCGAATAATGTAATATACCTCTGTGCCAAGATTAAACTTTTCATGCACTGGCACTAATTGTTCAAACCATTTCAATCTCCGTGCAGAAATTACTTTTCCACCGCCTAAACTTCTAGTAGCAAAACTCGCAACAATATACGGACTCATCACTTTCTTCAATAATTTTTCAGTACTTCCTCGTTCTAATGCTTCCATTCCTTCCAGAATTTTAAACATAAAACAAACATCAGTTTTCACAAAAGTATCAAAACCCAAAAGATCTCCCCAACGCACTCCACCAGCCAATTGATACCTTTGTAGATAATCATTACAAAAATCAACATCATCTTTATTTACATCAATACCATAATATTGTACATGCCCCATCCAAAGTCGAGAAAATACATTCATACCACAGCCCAGATCTAAAATAGTTTTATAATGAATCCTATTTTGTAGTTTTTGATACAGCTTAGGATAGAAAGGCAAACGCTCTTTACTAGAAACATGTAAGGACAATATTCTTTCGCATTTTTCTACATCATCCCATTTACTCATAGTAGCTAAATATTTTTTCCTGCGTTCGTAGCCTGGTACAAGAAATGCACCATACAACTCACGCAATCGTGTTCGTGCATCTTTAATTAATTTTTTCTTTTCCTTCTCATTATACTCATTATATTTTAAAATATAAGGTGCTACAATACGAGAAACAAAAGTATCACTGAGACCGCGATATTCTTTTTTATCTTTCACCTCTGTTAGAATCATATCACTCTACAAAATATACCCTTTTATAAATCTTATTGATGAAAATTATTAGAAATCGATTACATAAATGTTCTATCCGCAAATTTTCTTCTAATTGTCTCTCTTCTTTTATCTTCTAACCATTTATACACATTCCCATGTGGAGCCCCTTCTAGAAGCATTTCTACAGCCTGTCTAGCCATTGCAACAGCTTCTACTTTTCCAATAATACCAATGGTTTTACCATACACAGAAATATAACTTTCAGTTAATGATTCAATCATTTTTCTAGACTTCCCTTCCTGTCCAATAACCCTTCCTCGTAAACGTAATAATTTTTTCTGTGAGTTTCCACTAAAATCAGAAATAGAAACCAATTCAAAAGAATATTCTTCATCACAAAGCAATTCTGCAATTTCTGGATTAAAACCTCGTGCAATAGCCTTAATAATATTCAAAGTTTCATACACAGCAACACTGTCTTCACCATGCACAAATACATCGCCTTCATCAGAATGCACTTCTAACGCAACATGCATTTTCATCTCTATTTTTCTCTTTGTCTCACCATTCTTTCCTATAAGAACAGCTATTCGATCTACAGGTATTTTTAATTCTTGACTGTCCATATTCTCATAAATTCCTTTTCTTCATCAAGTTTTAATCCCAATTTATTAAAATAAACCATCAAATTGTGCACATCTCTTTGTAAGAGCCTTTGCACATATGGATACTTTAAATCTAACGCATGCGAAAAATCAATTAATACAGGCTTTTCCTTATCATTAAGGATATTGTATTCTGATATATCTGCATGCACAAGCCCAGCAAGAAAAAGCTTCTGTAGCTCACTTATAAGCCTTTCGTAGAAGACTTTAGGATTTTTTGGAGCCTTATGTATAAGCAAAGGAGCATCAAAATATTCCATAACCAAAATATTCTTATGAATAGCATATGGCATAGGAACATTAACATCTTTTTCTCTCGCTCTAAGCAAATTTCTATATTCCTTCTTTGCCCATGTATAAATTATAGATAGCTTCGTTCCTTTCACACCAGAAAACCTTGGGTCAGGTTTCATATATTCATACATTTTTTTAAAATTTGCAGAAGTCCTATAAATCTTCACAACTCTTTTTTCTTTCCCATATATTACAGCAAAAACATTACTCTCTTTTCCAATTGAAATAGGCCCTTCTATATTATCAAAATAACCTTGCCCTGAAAGATTAAATAATCCTCTCAGAGTACTTTCATCAAATACATTTTCATAAGCAATAAATTTATTTTTAGACATACAAAAAGAAGAGAAAAGATACTTATAAACTTAGCTAAAGTAAATATCACATGCCTTTCTTTGAACAAGTCCAGTAGCATAAGAAAGATGCCTTTTTGGAAAATCCTCTAAAGGAAAAGGATTACCTTGAGGATAAATATAATCAGAACAAACATAACGCATCTTATCAGAATAAATAAAACTCGGCCTTTCATGTAACAAAGAAAGTACCTTATCTCTATCTCCTAAAGAACAATCAAAGTCTAAAATGGTTGAAATAGGAAAAGGGCAAGATATTGAATAAGGAATTTTTTCTTTTTTCAGCTTTTTTTCTATATCCTCAACCATAATTCCAACAACAACTCTTCTACCAAACTCTTTGGGGTTAAAATAAAGAGAAACAGGCAAAGATTCTAAAAAAGCTCTATCCATAACCAAAACTATTTTCTTCCAATTAATAAAACTTTAGAATTCCTCTAAATCAACAGTAACTTCCTTGATATAACCTTTTCTTCTTAACCACTCTGCTTGCGTAGGCCTATATTTATAGATGACATCACCTTTATCTTCTCCACCGTATTCCCATGGCTCAACAAGAACAATATCATTTTCTCGAACCCATAAATTCCGTTTCAAACTACCAGGAATTCGGCAAACACGAATCTTTCCATCATAACAACGAACACGCATTCTTCCATTTCCTAAACGAGATTCAATAAACCCAATAGCCTGTTTTCCTCTCGGTAACTTAACACGCATAATTTCTTGCTGTTCTTGTTGTTGTTTGAGTTCTTCTTCTCTCTTCTTATTCATATCTCCAGAGAAATAAAAGCTATTTATAAAGCTTTGGAGAAGGTAAACCTACATTTTACTCTTCGGCTATCCCATCGCTCGCTGATGCTTGCTTCACAGCAGAGCTGTGGGACATTACACCTCAGAGGATGTATTATCCCTAAACCGAGCAATGCTTTCATAGTTTGAGATATATGGCTGGTTTACTGCAGCCTGCTCAAAGAAGAGTGTTGCTCCTCTTCGAGAGATGTTTTTGCTTGCATTCGTATCTGCATCTGCTGTGAATGTGCATTCCAAACAGTGAAAGATACTTCCTTTTCTATTTTGCTTATGTGTGTACAAACAGTTTTTGCATTGCTGTGATGTAAATTTTGGATTCACAAGGATGACAAATTTTCCTTTTTCCTCTGCTTTGTACTGCAAAAATTTTCTGAACTGTGCATATGCCCAGTTACTTCTTTTTCTGTTGAACTCTTTTCCTTTTCTTCCTCTGCGTATATTTTTCAAATCTTCCACTGCAAATGCTCCATAGGGAAGCGATGCAAGATATCTTGTCAAGTCATGGTTGTATAAGGTCATAAACCGTCTCTCTCGTCCTGAAAGAATTTTTAATTTTTTCTTTGCAGCACGAGTGCCTTTT